>NZ_PZGG01000038.1 GCF_003043455.1 Staphylococcus simulans
TCTGTTCGCTCGACTTGCGTGTATTAGGCACGCCGCCAGCGTTCATCCTGAGCCAGGATCAAACTCTCCATAATAATTTATGATGTTTGACTAGCTCATAAAAACTAATTGTTTTAAAACGTCCTTAAGACGTTTGTTAATTTGGAATTAACGTTGACATATT
The DNA here is from genome assembly GCF_003043455.1 of Staphylococcus simulans. Classification (GTDB taxonomy): domain Bacteria; phylum Bacillota; class Bacilli; order Staphylococcales; family Staphylococcaceae; genus Staphylococcus; species Staphylococcus simulans_A. The sequence continues at coordinate 164 of NZ_PZGG01000038.1, forward strand.
GTCATTCAGTTTTCAATGTTCATTTTTTCAGTAACGTTATTTATTATAGCACTTCGTGTTTTCGAAGTCAACAATTAATTAACATTACTTTTACAATTTTAAAATGTTTTATTCATTCATGCAAGAGTAAGTTTTACACTCTCGATAACGCTTCGCTTTTTTAGCGACTTTATTATCTTAGCACCTTCAAAGTGTTAAGTCAATAACTTTTTTCAGGTTTTTAAAGTGCTTTATTTAACTTGTTTTTCTCGCTCACAAAAATATATTCTAACAGGATTTCAGAAAAACGCAAGAGAAAAACGCAGATTTTTTTTAAAAAAGCCTGCGTTTTATTTAGCGTTCTTATTTTTTCATTGTTTTAGTGATAACTTTTTGCGCAATTTGTTGATATATTTCACCAAGTTGATCATCTGGTTGATAAATAGAAGGTGAAAAATCTTTAGGATCCCATGTTGGTTGCGCTAATGGTAATTGACCTAATAAATCAGCATTAAGTTCATCTGCTAATTTTTTACCGCCATCTTTACCAAAGATATATTCTTTATTTCCTGTTTCTTTGCTTTCGAAATAAGACATATTTTCAATCACACCTAAAATAGAATGTTCAGTGTGTTTTGCCATTGCTCCTGCACGTGCTGCAACAAATGCTGCAGTAGGATGCGGTGTTGTTACGATAATTTCTTTACTTGATGGCAACATTGTATGTACATCCAATGCCACATCACCTGTACCTGGTGGTAAGTCTAATAGTAAGTAATCAAGATCTCCCCATTTTACGTCTGTAAAGAAGTTCGTCAACATCTTACCTAACATTGGACCACGCCAAATAACTGGAGCATTCTCTTCAACGAAGAATGCCATAGACATTACTTTTACGCCATGACGTTCAACTGGTTTTACTGATTTACCTTCAATGCCTGGTTTGTTATCGATTCCCATCATATCCGGTACACTGAAACCATAAATGTCTGCGTCGATTAAACCGACCTTTTTACCTTCACGTGCTAATGCTACAGCAAGGTTAACTGCTACAGTAGATTTACCTACGCCGCCTTTACCAGATGCAATCGCAATAAACTCAACCGGATTACCTTTTGAAAGTAAACCTTCAATTGTTTGTGGTTGGTCCTCTGCTGGATCATCGCCTGTAAATTTAGCAGCTGTTTCAGGATCTAATTCTTCAAAACGAATACCAACTGTGTTTGCTCCGTTTTCTTTTAATGTTTCAACAATTGCCATTTGCAAGTCTAATTGAGGCTTTCCACCTAATTTTGCCATCGCAATTTTGACACTGACATGTTCAATTTCTTCTTTAATCGTGATATTAACAATACCACCTGTATCTTTAAATGGTACATCTAAAATAGGATCTTTCAGATTCCCCACTAGTTCGTTGACTTGTTCAACTGTTAACAAAGTACGTCACCCCAAATATAAATTAATGTTTACTCTTATTATTTTAACAAACTTAATGTATAAGTGGTAACGAATAATCCGAAGAAGTTAACCTTTCCTTTTAAACGTAATAAAAACCAGTAAAACAATCTGTATATTGCTTCACTGGTTTTATAATTAAATTTGATTCAACTTTAAATTTTACGCGCATTCATTTGTCTTTTAGTTTCGCCTTTTACTCTGTCTCTAATGAACAAGCCGATAATGAAACCAATCAATACAATAATAGTCACTACACCGAATGATAAATCTACACCACGAGTAATTGCTTCGCGATGTAATAATTCTTTTGTTGCTGCTTCATGTGGAGCTGGCGCAAATGTTCTTGTACCTAATGTCATTAACGCAACCATAATCGCTGTACCAATTGATGATGCCATCATACGCGCGAAGTTCATAATTGCAGTTCCGTGTGAAATATCTTTATTCGGTAATGCATTGACACCTGCTGTATTAAGCGGCATTGCTAGTAAAGAAACCGAGAACATTCTTAACGCATAAATTAAGACAAGATACCAGAACGGTGTATCTACTTTTAAGAATGCTAAAACTCCGGTAAATACAGTCAACATTGTAAAGCCGATAATTACTAATGGTCTTACACCATATTTATCATAGAACTTACCAGTGTAAATGGACATCACACCATTGACAATCGCACCAGGTAAAATCACGATACCTGACAAGAAAGCTGATAAGCCCATCGCATTTTGTACATAAATTGGAATTAGTAGCGCTGGACCAATCATTGATGTCATAACGATCATTGAACAAATTGCTGATAGCGTGAATGTTTTATTTTTGAAGACACGCAAGTTCAAGATTGGATTCTCAATTGTTAATTGACGTTTCACAAACACCCAAATCACAAATAGACTGGCAATAAACGGTACGTAGAATGTCCAGCTGTTAAAGCCTGAAGAACCCGCACTACTGAATGCTAACAACATTACACCGAATCCGATTGTTGAATAAATAACAGATTTCATATCTAATGTAATATCTTTAGGTTCATTGAAGCTTTTAATACTGATTGCTCCGAAGATATATCCAATTAATGCAATCACAGCTACTGCGATGAAAGGTGTACGCCAACTTGAAATATCAATAATCAAACCTGATACTGTTGGTCCAATGGCTGGCGCAAAAGAAATAACCAGACCAGCTAACCCCATTGCGAAGCCGCGTTCATTTTTAGGGAAAAGTGTAAATAAAGTGAATTGCATCAACGGCATAATAATTCCTGCACCCATAGCTTGAATGACACGTGCAGTCATTAATACACCGAAGTTCGGTGCAATTGCCGCTAAAATGGTACCAATTAAAAAGATTCCCATTGAAGCTAAATATAACGGTCTGGTTTTGATTTTATCCATTAAGAAGGCAGTTAAAGGAATCATAACACCGTTAACTAACATAAAGCCCGTTACTAACCATTGGGAAGTATTTTCACCAATGTTGAAACTACGCATAATAGCAGGCAGTGCAGTGTTAAGTAGCGTTTGGTTTAATATCGCAATGAATGCGCTCGTGATCATAACTGTTACAATCAAATTTCTTTTTTGCTTAGAAATAGTAGCCTGCTCTGGCATAGATATAAACACTCCTTTATAAACTTACCATAATATAATGCACCAAAAATAGTTAGCAAAGCAAACTAATTGCTCATGCAGGTCACTTATTTCTATTCAAGTCTTCACTATCAGGATAAAAGACTTCTTTACACACATAGAAGAAAGCCATAATCAACATAATCACCCAAAAATCAATGTTGATATAAGCATAATGAATATGGACCACAAAATAGAACATTACCGTTGTCACAGAGTATGAAATTAAATGAAAGATTTCACCATGAAAATAAGGACTTTGCGGTAATTTCTTTTTGAAATAATCCATAAGATATTCCACTAAAAACATTGTAAAGTAACCTAATACAATATAGCTGCCATAGTAAAATAAGTTTTGATAGAAACCTTTGTTATATCCGAAATACCCTAGATGCCAAAAAATAAGCAAACGACTTAAACCAAATAATACAAAGCCTAAAAGTGTGAGGAATATCGCACCGGAAATCACAAACACTAATAGCACAATGAATGTTGATACTAAATTAAATATATTGAATTTCAAGTCTTCCTCACTCCTTTCGCACTTTCTTTATACACCCGTATAATAACACAATATGATTTAAGCTCTAAATTAAAAATATCCCGCATTTTAGCGGGATACCAAATCAATCATTTTGAATTTGGTTTCGGTAAAATACCATCCATACTATGAACAACATCAAAATAAAGATGATAATCAAAACCACGTTATTTAAAATTCTTGCGCCTCCAACAACAAAAGGTAATGCATACATACCACCCATGATTGTGGAACCAATAGAATTTCCTAAGTTCTTAGAAAGAGAATAAAATGACATCATTCGCTTCATCTCTCTCGGTGACGTCTCTTCTTGTACAATCACACTATCCTTTGTATAAACAATACCAAAACTTGCACCTGCCAACATTAATGTTGCTGCTAATAAAATCGGTGCTGCGTGTGTCACAAAGACAATCAAACTACACAGTAGTAATGAGGTGAATGCGACAAGGTACAACGCTTTCCGTGTTAATCCCGCTTCAATTCTATGTAAATTGAAGTTAATCAACAACCAAGCCGCTGAGATTGGAAAGACAACAAAGCCACTTTGAAGTGGAGATAATCCAATTTCTTCTTGCAAGTAAATCGGCATATATAAGTTATAGCCCATTAAAATCATCGCATAAATAAAATCTGTAATAAAAATAATAGTGATGCGGCGATTGAATTCTTCAATAGGTAAAAATGGTGTCGATACCTGTTTCTCAACTTTGATGAGTTTATACGCAAATACAATACCAACTACAATCATAATACTTTTGACCCATATTGATAACGGTGTGGTAATCGCACCTAATATAAAGATAAGTACTAAATAGAAGTAAAATAGACCTTTTTGATCGAACGCTTCTCCGCTTGAGACTTGTTCTTCATCAAATATAAAAGTTATAAATGCAAGCACTCCTGCAATCACAGCAATTGGGATATTAATAAAGAATAACCAATGCCATGTCGCAAATTCCAAGATTGCGCCACCCAGTAAGGGCCCGATAATACTAGAAATTCCCCATACACTGCCGACAATTCCCATGATTTTATAACGTAATGGAATCTCAAAAGCAAGTTTCGGCACAATCTGACTGAGTACCATCATGACACCTGAACCTAAACCTTGGATAAAGCGTGAGATAATCAATAAAGTAAATGTACTGCTTAATCCAGACATCAAACTGCCGACGCTGAACAATAACAGTCCTCCAATTGTTACATGTATGAGTTTAAAACGTGAAAGCAGCTCCCCTACTAACGGATTCACAATCACTAACGCAATAAAGTAAATTGAGAACACAAGTGAAATGGCGCTGGTCACGTTTAAATCTGTTTTAATTGTCGGCAACGCTAAGGAAATAATAGATGTTTCGATTGCTGCCATAAACATAATTAAAATCAATGCGGTAACCACACCGATTGACTTCAAATCCATTTTCACACTTTGACACCTCTTTCTTTTCTCAAATAAGAAAGAGGTCAAGGCTTCTGTTTACCAAGAGCCTTAGCCTCTCCCCCTACATAAAATATAAAATACCGATGAAATGACATACTGATGCGATCACAATAAAGATATGCCAAATCATATGGAAATAAGGACGATCCTTTTGCGCATAGAACCATGCGCCAACGGTATAAGCAATACCGCCAAGCAAAATAAACAACATAAATTGCCATGATGCTTCTTTCCAAATAATAGGAAGGTATAAAATACCGACCCAACCCATGATTAAATACATGAACAAACTAAGTTTAGGATTAACATTTTCAGCAATTGCTTTATACAATATGCCCCAAATCGTAATCCCCCATAGCAATATCATAATAATCCAGCCGAACCATCCGCCGACTACGACTAATGATACTGGTGTGTATGTACCAGAGATTGCTATATAAATCATACTATGATCGATAATGCGCAAAATGTATTTATGCGGTGAGTTATTTTGCATCACGTGATAGATAGTGGATGAAATCAGCATTAAGAAAATACTGATAACATAAATTGACACACTGACAGATGCCATCGTACCGTCATGAATATAACTATGGACTGCAGCATAAGGCAACACAATTAATGTTACAAAAGCCGCTGCCCCATGAGAAACCGCATTACCGATTTCTTCACCGAATGATAATGGAATAATATCTTTAAAACGATTGAGACCATGTTCATTATGTGTATTTGAAGTCTGTTTCAACTAGGACTCCACCTTTACAATTAAATAAGATTTAAGCGTTTTAAATCTTGTGTTGCAGTTTCTACACTGTCTTTACCTTCACGATTTTTTAAAGGTGAAAACTCTTCTTCTCTAGGAACTTGCAATGTAATAAAACTTGTCGCGTATTTAAAGATATCAAAATAGAATAGTTCAAATTTCAACGCTGGTGCTTTTACCACATTGAAATCCTCATCTAATTGATTCAATTGTTTGATTGCTAAATGATATGGCAACTCACGATTAACTGCTGATTTGATAAATGCAAGTTTGAACGCATGAATACCGATATTTGCATTTTGGAATGCATCTACATCTGAATCTCCAAGCTCTGAGTATTCAAGTACACTATCTTTGCAATCAATATTGACTAAACGTCCAACACTTTCACCTTGTTTAGGTTGGATAGATTTCGTACTGATGTCACGATTAGCTTGTGCAGTAAATCCTGCAAAAACTGGATCCAGTACACGTGCTAATACATTATCAATATTATTCATAAAGATAAACTTCACGCCGTCTTCTTCCATCTTATCTAAATAACCATATGCATCTAACGCTTTAAATACACCGCCATTTCCGTTTGGCGTTTCCATCACTTCAGCATTTTCTGTTAAGACAATCTCACCTTTTTCATTTAAAGCGACAATATTGTCTTGTTTGAAGAAATGGATATAGTCAGGGTTATAACCAAAATAGTTTTGTTGTTTAAAGAAGTCCTGCGTTGCTTCATCATTGATATCGCTCGTCATAATATACCAGTCAATTGTACGTCCGGTTTCTTTTTCTAATTTTAAAAGCTGTCTTGCTTGTAATTCGAATAAGCTGACACCTTCAATTTCAAACGAACCTTTCGGACCATCATAACCAAGGCGTGTACCTTGGCCGCCTGCCATTAAGACAACCGCAAATTCACCCTTCTTAATCGCATCGATACCTTGAGCATAAAAGTCATTTAATTCTTCTGTTGAATAATCTTTGCGCACTCTATATTTAACTTCAGTCGCTTCAGATACTTCTTCAGTTTTATTTTGTGATTGCTCTACATAAAGTGATTCATACAAATCTAAAATTGCAGATAAGTCTAATGATTGTAATTTAGAAGCAATATTTTCTTTTTCGTTGGAACTCATTAATTTCTCCAATTCTAACAAATGTTGCTGATTGAATTTCTCTAATTTATTCTTATCTAACATGATACCTCTCCTTAAGTTTCTCCGCGATTACTAAGGGTTCTGCCTCAAAATATGTATTTGGCCAACATAAACCCTTCAATATTCTTGAATTATATCACAAATCAATTTTTCAAGCTTGAACCCCCACTTTGAAAAAGCAGAGGTTCTTAAAATCTTCTTTAATTATAGCGACAACTATTTGTCGCACATTCATATATTCATATGAAACCAATGCATGAACCATTGATTGATGACTTCGCGGAATATAACATATGTTCCGCCAAAAGTAAATGCAGTGGCAAGTGATAAATCCACCATTCCACCTGTTTTAAATTGCACCGGCAGTTTAACTGATAATGGAAATGGATATAATAACTTAACACCTCTCGGAGTCAACATGTCCAATACGATATGAGAAATCATTCCGCCGACAATTGCTGTCATATATACAGGCGGTGTATGTATAGTAGATAACAGCAACGCCACAAGTAGCGTAAATAAAATTGAATGTGTAAATGTTCGATGACCGAACAAAAGACGAACAATCAAACTTAAAAATTTAAAACGACGGCCGATTTTACTTTGCGCATGACAAATATCAGGCAATAAGCTTCCAGCCCCTGCTAAGACTACAGTGGTGATAGAAGTGAATAAATCGGGATGATAATAATTGATGGCGAGTGTTCCAATGAGAAACCCGCATGATAAATGTGTTTTCCCTGTCATCTCTATACTCCTTTCTGGTTGTTTTATTTTATCACAATTTCTTTATAAACACGAACATATTTTCGGACTGTATGTTCGGTTTTTTAATTAGTATGACACATTTATAAAAAAGTATCTCACATTGCTTGAAAACGTTTTCTAAATAGTGTATGATAGCAATACAAAAAATAATTAAAGGATGTGTTCCATAATGGCAATGACAGTAAAGAAAAATAATGACGAAGTTCGTATCCAATGGAGAGTAGCAGACATCAAGATCCCAACAGCAGATATTAAAAATATTAGAGAAGATCAAGATATCCATGCGGTACCAGAAGACGATGGCAGAGAGGTATCTCGTATTGGTTCTACATTTGGTAAAACTAACCGCGTTATTATTGATACTGATGATCACGAATACATCATCTTCACTTTCAACGACAAGAAAGTCTATAATGAACTCACAAAATAAATGAAATGAAAAAGCATAAACTAAAACCTTCCGCTTCTAAGTTTGAAGTGGAAGGTTTTTTATGATTACACTCTGTCTAACTTAATCTGTTAATATATCTTTATTTTCAATATAATACATACTGCATAGTACAATAATACCTATAATCTGAACCACTGTTATCAAGTGGATATTCGGAATAACGAAACCAATGACGGTTGTGACTAATATAATCCCAATATATAGCCCTTTTTTCTTTGTGATATTCCTATGTAAAATCGTGTCAAAGAATACACCGAATAAGAACACACAAAATGCGACGGTATAACCAATACCTTCCGCAAAACTTAAAGGATGATCTGATAAGCCTTTGTTCATAATCAAGAAAATAAAGTTTGCGGAATAAATAATAAATAAATGCAAGAACATTGTTAAAAAGCCTGTTGCTTCATCTTTCTCCTGATCCAGACTGCCTTTGTAATGGAACGTATAAATCACAAATAAACTAATAACCATTAAGAAATAAACTGCATCTAGCGCTTTAAATTGTGAGAGTTCCATATTATTGACAATTTGAACAATCCCTTCCCCAAACAATAAAATCATAAATAAACTAAGTCGCTCTGTTAAATGTTTAAAGATAACTGGGTTTTCTTTAGAAGCGTTCGTAAAGAATACAGGGAAGGTTGCTGAAATGACAATACCGATAAAGTACACCCAGAAATTAATACCTTTAGGCAATAATAAACCAATTACCGAAAACATTACAGTTAATACGAGACCAGAAACATAAACTTTTAAGAAACGCGCATTAATGGAATGATCAACAAGTTTATAACTCAAAACATACTGGATGATTATACTAATGAAAATCAATGTAGTTGTCGACGCAAATGCGACAAACGTTTCTTGGAAATTACCATTGATTGCTTTAGATAGATACAAAATTAAAGACATATTGATACCATTTCTGTTCAAAAAATCGATTGACCAGCAAAGTATGATAAATCCATATTGAGAAAAACACTAAAAACAACATAAAGTTTTTGCCAAGACTTTCTAAATCAACTAATGAACTAGAGATATGTTCTACTGTGATATTAATCGTCGAAAGGACATAGACAAAGACCAAATCAAAAAACAGTTCGGCCATACTGACTTCTTTTTTCTTCATTCACTTTTCCCCTATTAAATCAGATTCTTCTTTTTCTTTTTAAATATTGTACCACATGTTTTATAATCAAAATACTCATAACTACACTCAATGAACTTACTAAAAATCGGGTAAAGAAGATTAACAATAATTTTGAAAGGATGATAGTGTTGTATATTGTCACAAACCAAATTGAAGTAAAAAAAGGCTTTGCTGAAAAGATGGCAGATCGTTTCACTTCTAATCCGCAATTAGAAGAAATGCCAGGATTTCACCGCGTTGAAGTTTCTTTAGTGGAAGATGATCAAAAAGATACTGAGTTCATGCACGTTTCAACATGGTGGGCGTCTCAAGATGATTTCGAAAACTGGAAAAATAGTGATGCCTTTAAACAAGCACATCAACGCCCTAAGCAATCAGAGAAAAATGCATCATCAGAATCTCCTGTTATCAGTAACACTGTAGTAAAATCTCGTGTGTTATCATCATTAGGAACATTAGATTAATAAGAAAAAAGCTGAGTCTTGCAGCAGTGAACTGCTTGACTCAGCTTTTCTATTTAGAAGTATAAATGTGCCATTAATGCAATAATTGGTAATACAATAATTGTTCTGAGTAAGAAAATCACAAATAATTTCCAAACGCTGACAGGAATCTTAGAACCTAAGATAACCCCACCTACTTCTGATAAGTAAATTAATTGTGAAATACTCAAAGCACCTACGACAAATAAAGTAATTTGACTCTTCACACCATCAATTAAAATTGAAGGTAAGAACATATCCGCAAATCCGATTAACATCGTTTCAGATGCACGTTGTGCCTCAGGAATATGTAAGAGTTCAAGTAGCGGTACAAAAGGTTTACCGATAATCTCAAAGACAGGTGTATATGTTGCGACAATCGTTGCAATTGTTCCGATTGCCATAACCACTGGTAAAATCGCGAACCACATATCTGCAACTGTAACTAAACCTGATTTAAAGAATTGTAAAATACCTGGTGACTTAATACCTTTTTCAGTCGCGAGATCAAAACCATGTTTGAACGCTGATACACCTTCTGGTTTAGATTCATCTTTCGCGTATTCACTATTTTCAACCGCATATTCTTCTGGCACACTGCGTAACGGCCAAATTCTTGGCATTATCACCGCAGCTACCAAACAAGAAACAATAACTGTTAAGTAGAAATAGAAGAAATGATTCTGCATCCCTACTGTCTCTGCGACTACAATCGCAAATGTTAATGAAACAACACTGAATGTTGTAGAAATGACAGTAGCTTCACGTCTAGAATAAAACCCTTGATCATATTGTTTACTTGTAATAATAACCCCGACTGTACCATCACCAATAAATGATGCAAGGTTATCCACTGTAGAACGACCAGGCAAAGTAAATAATGGTCGCATTACTGGTCTGAAAATCGGTCCTAACATTTCTAATAAACCGAATTCCATGAGCAACGGTAAAAAGAGTGCTGCAAAAAGGAACACTGAGAATAACGTCGGCAATAAACTAGAAAATATTAAATTTCCAGTATCGTCTGAATAAATCACTTTTGTACCAATATGTAAAAATGTCATCCATGCAAACACTACCGCTAATAATCTGACAACCAACCAAATCGGTGTCACATTAAACGTATTATTCAATAACCCATCAGACTTTAAGCGCTTCTTTAAAAAAGTAGAACAACATAAAGTCAAAATGCCTGAAATAGTAATTACAATCAAAATTAAATACGGCATTGCTGGCCCTAATACGTCTTTCAGCCAACCTGCTAAAAATGCTACCATTAATGTCGTTTGTTGCTTTCCGTCTTGCGTCACTGGCACGGGTACTAAGAACAACATAATACCGAGCAATGACATAATAATGAACTTTAAACGTCCCTTGAAGATTTCTGATTTTGTATATTTTTCCATAGTCTCTCCCTCTCATTACAATACATTATAAGCGTAATGTAATGGTTAAGCAATAAGAATTTTTATACTTATACATAAATTTGTATAAATTTAACATCTTCAAATTCTATGACACCTAACTTTCCCCATAAAAAAACTGCCTCCTAATTTAGTAAGAGACAGTTGTCTATTTCCCTATTACATTTTGCGTAAAACATAAATAAAGTATGGTGCACCGACAATCGCGATAATCACACCGACCGGTATATCTAACGGCGGATGAATACCACGTGCTAGTGTATCACTGACGATAATTAATATCGCACCAACGAGACCAGACATCATAATAATATGAATATGTTTATGTCCCACAATCGAACGTGCAATATGCGGAGCGATAAGTCCTAAGAAACTGAGTCCACCGACGACTGCGATTGAAGAACCAGCAAGCATAACAGCCAGTATCAACATCACCATTTTAACTGAGCGGACTCTCGTACCAAGCGCTGTCGCTACTTGATCACCTAAATGAATAATGTCCAATCGTTGTGCAAAGAATAAAATTAACGGAACTGTGACAATAAACCACGGTAAGATTGAAATCACATGATCCATTGAACGTCCAAATAAACTACCTGTTAACCATACTAAAGCCAAGTTAGCTTCTAATGGGAAGCGAATGAGTAAGTATTGTACAATCGCCATACAAATCGCACCGATAGCTAAACCGATTAACGCTAAGTTTGAACCTTGTACTTCTTTACGTGCGATTAAATAAGATAATAGTAAACTAATCACTAATGCTCCGATAAATGAAGCAACTGGTAATACATAAATCGGTGCTTTCGGGAAGAGAATCAAGACTGCAACAGCTGCAAGACTGGCACCTTTCGTAATCCCGATAACATCTGGTGACGCTAATGGATTTCGTACAACACCTTGAATCACTGCACCTGAAATTGCTAAACTGCTTCCGACTAATAAACCGACATAGAGTCTGGGTTCTCGATATTCATTGACGATGAAGTCATCTTGCATAATCCAACCTTTGAGGGCTTGAAGCGGATTGACAAATACGGCACCGACACACAACGAGAAGATAGAAACAACAAGCAATATCGCAATAACAATTAAATATTTACGTCCTAAATGTCTTGTCATACTCGTTTCACTCCTCTCAATGTCAAGCCTAAGAAGTAGACCGCGCCGACGAAGGATGTCACAATGCCGACTGGTGTTTCAAACGGAAACGCAATTAAACGACTGATAACATCTGATAATAATAAAATGGCAGCACCGAAAATCATCGTCAACGGTATAATCACAAAGTAATTATGAGAAGTATAATATTTTACAATGTGCGGTACAATCAAACCGATAAATCCGATTGGTCCAGCAATGGAGACTGATGCCCCTGCTAAAATCACGACTAATACCCCTAATAATAAGCGTGTTAATTTAATATTTTGACCTAAACCTCGTGCTAATTCATCTCCAAGTTCTAACACTGAAATTTGACGCGCCATAAATAATGCGCCGATGAACGCACCAATAATCCATGGAGTGATAGATAACACATCGCCCCATTTTAATGTTGAAAGTGTTCCGACCAACCAGAAATAAACAGTAGTCGTAGAATCTTCGTTTAATAAAATGATGCCTTGTGTCAAACTCGTAAAGAACAAGTGAACTGTCATACCAGCTAAAGCTAATTTGACAGGTGTCATACCTTTCGTTGAATCAGACAGCATATAAACTATACTGCCGCCGATAAATGCACCGATAAAGGCAAGTAATGTTGAAATAGAAGTCAGTACTGGGAAGATGACTGTAATCACAACAATAATAAATGATGCTCCAGCATTCACACCGAAAATTTGCGGAGATGCCAATGGGTTACGTGTCATCGCTTGCATAAATAAACCAGCAACTGCTAAAGCTGCACCAATCAATAGCCCGCCTGCCATTCGAGGCATACGGATATTATGTATAATAAATGTATTTTTAGTATCATGATGCCATATTAAATAATCTGCAATATCTTTGAACTTCATATGTGTTGTGCCAACAGTCAAATTGAAATACATTACGATAAAAAGAAAGCACACACTCCCGATAAAAAGGAGTGTGGTGCGTTTTCTTTGTTTCTTTTCAATAAGGCTGTGGCTAGATTGGTTTGTCATAGCCTTTCACCCTTCTAATCATCTTAATCGCTTATTTGTTGTTTTGTTCTTTAGATAGTTCTACTAACTCTTTCGCAATTTCTTCTGATGAAATTAAACCACGAGAACGAGACCAAGTACTACGATCTACAGTATAAACGCGTTTGTTTTTAACTGCATCGATTGTTTGCCATACTTTGTCATTTTGTTGTTTTTCTAATAATGGTTTGTCTTTTTCATCAATCATGATGAACATTTGTTTTGGATTTACTTTCGCAATTTGTTCTGTACTCATTTTCAAGTATGGACCATCTAAGTATTTAGGTAAATCTTTAGATACGTCTTTGTTTAATGCTTCTTTAAAGCCTAATTGATGGAACACTTGACCGACATAAGATTTATCTGAGTGTGCCATAATATCTGTTTTTGTTAAAACAGCAGGTAAAGCAGATAAGTCTTTATCTAAAGTAATTTCTTTTGAGTATTTGTCCATTTTCTTGTTATGTTCGTCTAAACGTTTTTCGCCTTCTTTTTCTTTATTCAAGGCTTTTGCGATTGTTTTGAATGATTCGATGTTAGCATCGTAATCTCCATCAAAGCTTGGTAATAAGATCGTTGGCGCGATTTTATTTAATTCTTTATAAATACCTTTATGACGTTGTGCATCTGCAATAATCAAGTCAGGTTTTTCTTTACTGATGACTTCTAAGTTTGGTTGTTTACGTGTACCAACTGATTCATAATCTCCGATTTTCTCACGGATAGGTTTAATAATACGGTCTTTTTTATTATCATCCGCAACCCCTACAGGTTTCACATCTAATGCAGCTAAAGCATCAACGAATGAATATTCTAAAGCAACGACACGTTTCGCATCTTTTTTCACTTTCGTTGTGCCCGCTTCATTTTTTACAGCGATTGTATCATCTGAAGATTTACTATCAGACTCTTTTGAACTATCTTTGCTGTTATTGCCGCAAGCTGCAACGACAGTCAAAGCAAGTACTAACATAAGAATACCAAGAAACTTTAATTTATTCATGCTTCCACTCCTTCATATTGTTAGATGCTCTATGAGGCAACAAATGAAATGTAGCTGGTCGGTCAACTCAGTCAGTTTTCTTTCTCTTGCCAAGTTATGTATGACGATTGTATCCGTATACAACCATCCATTTAGATATATCCCATTTATCGCTCAAGCAATCATCTTACTTTTTATTTTATTGATAACGATTCTCAATGTCAACATCATTTTATCATTTATATACAAAAAACCGAACAAGATTTGTTCGGTTTACAATATTGTCAATCTTTTTGCTTATGTCTATCAGGGATTAATTTGGACATGGTCATGATTGACTTCAAAATGATCCACTAAAATCTGAACACCTGCGTCTCTGATGTACACATGTTTCAGTGTTTTTTGATACATACTTTGTGCTAAAGCATTATAACCTAAAGTGAACTCAATCATATCTCCTGTTTGATAGTAATCAGTATTTTGTAAATCAATCATAAGATGATCACTTGTCGCACCCATAATTTTCACTTGATCATTTAATGGTGTAATATCTCCGATGACTGTGTCAATATGACCGATATCTAAAATTGCTTGTAAATAAGAACGGTCGTGTTTAATATCTATCCTTGGTTTAACTTCTATAATTTCTGCTTTTAAAGTAATCGCATTTTGGAAAAGATAATGAATCGGCTTTTGGTCTACCGTACTGATGCCTCGAAACAATGATTCTCCGATTCTCAAATGATTAATTCTGCCGAAGGTACAATAATCCAGCAATGGTAAAGCACTTGAGTTGCCGCCTGAAATCATTTTTAGAGTATAACCTGTTTCTTTTTCAATCGCTTGGACAAATTGATTGATGCGTAAAATATCTTCTTCAGTCGGCGGAATATCTAAAAAGCACATAAAATTAAACGCTAGACCTGCTAAACAAATGTGAGACATATACATAATTTCTTCTATGTACTTAGCAACATCATACGTTAACACACCCTCACGACTATCTTTCCAATCAACCATCAATAATATTTTATGTTTTTTACCGATAGATTTTGCGGTTTCATTCAATAATCGAATCGTTTCAAGATCTGTTTGTATACTAATTTCTGTTTTCTCTATACAATCTTCAAGCTCACTGCGGTTAGGTGTACGAATCAACATATAAGAGAGTGCCCCATCATGAATTTGGTCGATGTTTATCATGCGTGCGTCGCCCATCTGGTCAAAGCCAAGTGTTTTTAAGGATTCAACAATAAACTTATCTCCAGCGATACATTTAATCACTGGCATCATTTCTAAATTTCTTTGCGCCAGTTTCTCTTTCAACATCAATGCATTGAATTGAATTTTGGCTAAATCTATTTCTACATAAGCCATGCGGTTCACTCTCCTTCTTTTATCGGGTTGTCTAAAATGGTATTTACATATTTTTTAACTTTGCCTTCCATGCGCATTCGTAGTAAAGACTTCACTGTAATCGTCGGTCCAAAGAGAATTTCGTTTAATACGTTCGCATGAGGTTTATTCGGATCAATCGCATGACGAGTAATTTCTTGAACAATATCAAATAATGCTTGTTCAGTGACACCTTCATGCTGACTTAGATGATAAATTAATTCACCCATTTGATTTTGAATGACCGCATGTTGAAACTTCGCTATCACCGCTTCAATATCTTCAGCGATTAAACTTTTATTTTCAACTTTGACACCTGGTATTTTCTCTTGCAATGTCTCTAAATCAATACGAGAACCGCCTAAATCTCTGACCATAAAAGCCATTTTGTAGTCTTTTCCAAGTTTAACAATGGTATTTTGCATATGTGCTTCTATCGCAATACCATATTCTTGGATATACGCAATTAATGGCGGAATCAATGTATGCGCATAGACTGTCATAAAATGTTTGATGGATTGTGCTGAAATCTCTCGATCGACCCATTCTAAGTAACTGTCCACCACTTTCATATCATCCACTGGATTTTGATTTACTAAACTTGCGGTTACTACAGTCACACCTTCGCCGTCAATCATTGGACGTTCTCTGACGATATAGGCTAATTGTCGTGCTTGGTCTGGTTCAATCGCCGCATGTAAGCCGAAAGGTTCTCTTGCAACTTTAAGTTGTGGAAAAACATTCAACATATCTTGTAAATCATAACTTAATTTTGGACCATCTACTGTCGTCACAGAAGAAACTGTGCGAATGGCACTCGTTGCTTGAACTTGAACTGGCAACTTAATATGATACGGACGTTCTAATAACGCCATTGTTCGAAATGATAAAGTTGCTTTTGATTTCAAAGTGATAGGTGTTGGAATTAAACGCTGCTCTTGTATCCAAGTTTTAAATTGTTCAACAATGACATGTTCATATTGCCATGGATGTATAATGACAATTTCAAAATCTTCAATATCATAACCAAGTGCTTTCGCATAATCTTTCAACTGTGCTTTTTCTTCTTTTAAGACCTCATTCAACATAAAATCAGGATCTGAAGACGCGCTTGTTATAACTGCATCTTCTTTTCTAAGCAACATCACTTTTAAAGGGATGATTTGTTCAAACTCTGGCGCAAAACGCATCACTTCTTCGTTCGTCAATGGCAGCTTAGTTTTAGATAATGGATGGGTTGGATGCCCTTCGACGACTAAACTCTCTGAATATAGTAAATCGTCCATCTCACCTAATGCATTCATATGCGACATCCAAGCAAAATAGTTCAAACTGACGGGCATTCTTGAAAATTTCATACTATCTTGAATGAGCTGATGACGTTTCTCCATTTGTGCATAAGTTAAGTCAAAGCCGCGCCGACTATGAATCAACTCTTGTTTTAAACGTGTTGGAAAGGCTACTTCAAAATCTTCTTCTAGAATTTCAATTAATTCTTCTAAAGAAGCTATCGTTTGTTGTTTATCACCCACTTGCAATTCAAGCGGTCCTTCCATTTGATAGCGGGCAAAGGCATATTCACCATTGATGTTAACTGATAGAACTTTGCCTTGATATTGAACTTCTAATCGATGATTTTGTTTCGTAATACGTGTCCCTTCGTTAAAAATATGCTCTTTGATCATGGCGTTGAACACACGATGCTGCATATTGATATCTGCTTGTTGTAATGTTGTTTGTTTCATATTACACTTCCTCTATTCTTCAGTTCTTTCATCCCATAAAAGAGCGCCGCAATGATTAACGTACTAAGCCCCATTGTAATGAAGGTCGGTACAATACCTATGAGTTCTGTTAACGCACTCATGATAACTGCACCTAATGGAATCATGCCGCGATCCATCATAACAATACTTAAAATTCTGCCTCGTCTTTCAGGTTCAATATGCGTTTGGAAATACACACGATTCGTAGTTCTCGCACATTGACTGAATAAACCAATTAAAAAGATAAAGCCGAACAGTAATATTGTATTCGGCATCACAACCATCAGTAATGCAATACCGAACAGGATAGAACTTAAATAATATACATTAATTGAATAAAACAATTTCAGTATCTGCGGCAGTAATAACGTTGCGGTAATACCACCAATAGCACTAAAAGTCATTGCGATACCAAAGACCGAAGCCTGGCCAGGAAAATTCAAACTGGTTAGCACCGGTAATAAAGTGGTATAAGAGAAGCCAGTGGCCATGATCAACAATGACGTAATAAAGATATGGAGTCCTTGTCCATGCGTTTTAAAGTAATCTTTGACGACCGTCGCAGAAAAGCGTGCAGCCCCTTCTTCATCAGAAGTTGAAGCGATTTTAAAATGAAGCGGCAAACATAAAAGCATAGCACCTATGTAAACTAAAGTTTGTGCTAAGAATGCATATTTTACATTCAACACCGCAATAATACCTCCTGCAATCGCTGGTCCGATTGATCGACAAATATTAATAATAAACGAATGGTACGATACTGCTTTGACTGTACTGAGCCTATCAGATAAATCAGGTAAAATTGCCTGTCTGACAGGTGTTTCTACAGCATTAAGTATGCCCCTTAAGCAAGCATAAATCAAAATAATATATATAGGTAATTCCCTGTATTCAAAGCTCAGCAAACATAAGATTGCTGTTAAAGTTGTAGAACCTGTGACAGTGATTCGAATTAATCTCCCTCTATCGAATTTATCGGCTAAAGCCCCTGCCCAGATACTTAGAAATAAGATTGGTATCAGTCTGACGAAATTCACCAATCCTAAATAAAATGCATTGTGATATTGCTCGTATACATACCAATTCAATGCGATTTGTCCGATCCAATTCCCCAAAAACAGTAGGAATGAACTTGGGAAAAAATATTTTGCCATTTTGTATTCCACCTGTCTTTTTAATTGATAATGATTATCATTACCGATATGATGGATTATACAAATCTTTAGTTGTTTTGTAAAATAATTAAATAAGAGGTGTATTATGGAAAATATATTACAACAAACAAATGAACAACCTTTAAAGCTTACAGCAGAAGAACAATCGGCTTACGATTACCTTTCTGCATCCCATCCACAATGGGCTGAGCAATTTAAAGCTATTTTACTAACTGCAAGAGACTTGATTACGAAACGTTTAGTCGTTTCAATTTATCGAGAAAATATGGTCAATCAAGGCCGACAAGCACAAATTATAAATATTGCTGATTTACCTTTTGAGTTAACATCAAAAACTGGAAAAGCAATGAAAATGGATTGGCCGACATCAAGGCTTACGCTTTATGCGCCGATATCAGGTTTTCATGCTTTTGATTGCATTGATATGGATGGCCCATTCTATTTCACAGAAATGGATCAGCCTGATACACAAAGACGTATTATGCATCCAGAAGAAGTATTAGAAGTGATTTTAACTGAAGCACCAAAATTCAAAGGGCCAGCGAGTGATCAGTTCAGCGATGATATGATGAACAGTGCAGCAAATATGGCACTAGCACTCAGCTTTCAACATATTACTTTGAAAGATGATACGCGTGCAATGTTCGATATTATCGCACAAGCATCAGATAGTTATTTACGTTCTGAACAAGCTGTTATCGAAGGTCACCCGCTTCACCCAGGCGCTAAATTACGCAAAGGCTTAACACCACAAGAAAACATCCAATATTCATCTGAGTTCCAACAACCAATAGCATTAAAATGGATTGCGGTACACAATGACCTCGTACGTACCCAAACACTTGAGCATACATATAATGAAACGCTCTTTAAAAATTTCGAAGGTTTACAAAGTGCCTTTAACCAAGCAATCCCTTCAGATGAGCAGAATCAATACAGCATTATTGTATTGCATCCTTGGCAATACAACGATATCTTGGAGCGCGACTATGCACAAGAACTGAATGCAGGCCAAATCAAAACAATTCCTTACGAAACATCATATTATGCAGGTCTGTCATTTAGAACCTTGATGCCGAAATGGCCCGAAACAACACCACACGTTAAACTTTCTACTAACGTGCATATAACAGGTGAAATTCGTACTTTGTCAGAACAGACAACCTTTAATGGTCCGCTTGTCACACATATTGTTAACCAAATATTGACAGAAGATCCTTTATTTGAAGGTATCCAAGCTTCTGGAATTCCTGAACTTGCGGGCATTCATTTTTATCACAAGCAAGATCAAGGTGATTATCAAACAGAACGCAGTGAACAGCTTGGTTCATTATTAAGAGAAAATGTGTATCATTTAACAGCACCAGATACCATTAATATCATCCCATCAAGCCTAGTAACAAGTAATCCTAACGCTGAAATTGCGGTAATTAATACGTTGATTGAACGTTATCAAAATGCGAAGCAAGCAACATCTTTTGAAACTGCTTCAGAAGCTTGGCTTGCAGAGTATGCACAAGCATTAGTCGATATTGTCATTCCATTAATGGTGAAATATGGCATTGCCTTAGAAGCACATTTACAAAACGCGGTCGCATCATTTAATGAAGATGGCAGTTTAAATCATATGTTCATTCGTGACTATGAAGGATTGCGTATTGATGAACAACAACTCAACGACAGTGGTTTCTCAACAGGTCATTTCCATGAAAAATCACGCATTCTAACTAGTAAATCTGCATCTGTATTTAATAAAGCTTTCTATTCTACCATACAGAATCATCTTGGAGAATTAATTTTAACAATCGCACAACACTCACAAGAAAGCGTAATAGCAGAAAATAAATTATGGAACATCGTTAAACAGATTACACAAAAGAAATTCAATCAAATGCAAGCAGATCATACAATTGACAAAGAACGTTTAGCAGATATTAAACAAACTTTCTTTGCTGAAACAATTGATTATAAATGCGTAACGACTATGCGCTTAGAAGATGAAGCTCATGACTATACGTATGTAAAAGTTCAAAATCCTTTAGCAACAGAATAAAAAATGCATCAAAAAGAGGACGGTATTTTGAAGTTTATCTTCAAATCCGTCCTCTTTCATATTTATGATGCACAATCAAGATTCAACGCTGAATTATTGTAAACCTTTATCTTGGTTTTTTTGTTGCTCTTGATTATTTTTTTGTTTTTGTTCAAACTCTTTACGAGTCATAACATCTTCAACACGCATGTTTACTTCTACTACATGTAAACCAGTCATATATTTCACTTGTTCTTTAATTAACTCAGTTACTTTGTTGAAGATTTTTGGTGCTGATTCACCATATTCTAAAACAACTTTTAAGTCTACTGCAGTTTGTTTTTCGCCTACTTCTACTGAAACACCTTGTGTTACATTTTCAGTGTTTGAGAATTGATTGCTGATACTATCAACAAAGTTTCCTTTTAATGATAAGATACCGTTGACTTCACGTGCAGCAATACCTGAGATTTTTTCAATGACTTCATCTGCAAATGTTAATTTATTTTGGAATTTCGGTTGTTGATTTTGTTGGTTTTCTTGTTGTTGCTGCTCCACTTTATTCACTCCAGTTTCTTGGTCATATGCTTGTTTTGCTTTATTGTTATCTACTGCCATAGTAAATTCTCCTTTTCAAATAGATTATTTTTCGTCAATACCCATAAACTAATTTTCAAATTATAAATTAACTCCACCGATTTAAAAAGTTGAGAAATTGTTGCTTACGGTCTTTAATATACCCAATACCTATTCCAATCAAACACAACACGATAATCAGGATGGTTTTCCAAAAGCCGAGTGTTAAGAATAAGATTGCGATAACTAAAAACACTAAAAATCCGACGATTCTACCAATATAACTTTTAATAAAATTCACCACGTGTTGTGTTGAATCATTTGGTTGTTGATTATTTTCGTTTGGCATCTGGTTCTCCCTCCTTTATAGTACTCTTGGACTTGATGGACTTTTTTGATCTTTCACATTAACCTCTAATTTCCTTACAGGGATTTCTGTGAAATATTCTACGTTCTTCTTAATATCTGTTCTGACATTTTCTGTTAAAGTACGTGCATGTGTATCATCTGGTAAAAAGAAGTCTGCTTTTACATCTATGTAAGACTTTTTCTTTTTACTGTAGCACTTCGTAACAACATTCGGTTGCATCAACTGCTCGTAATTAGCCATCGTGTCATAAACAACTTTTTCAATTGATTTTCTTGAAATGTAAATATGACCATCTTTATAAAATTTATAAAGTCCCGGCTTGCGATGTGTCGGCGCAAATAAGCTGAACACCAAAATAATACCTAACACAATTAAGAGTCCTGCCAACGTAAAGAGTACTGGTAAGAACCATGCAAATGTCAGTAATTGCTGTTGGTAAGTTTCAACTTGTGGAATTTGCGGCACTTTAGCGAGCATAAAGACTAACATACCGACAACGACCACAATGATTAATCCTAAGATGAAATTCTTCAATCTTCTCACGGTGCTGCACCTCCTCATATCAATGTTTGTAGCGTTAGTATCTAATTACCCACACTTGTTAAATAAAAAACACATTTATTTTTATTAAAAAAACAAAAGCATAAGTTTGCCGATCTTTGTTATAGCAACTTATGCTTTCTTTTATATTAATCGTTATTCAAATTTTCCTTATTGCTTTTTCGTGATAATACTTCCGTATGTTTATAGCGTTGTTGTTGATAACGTGGTTTCTCTTCGCCTAATGCTCTAAATAACGACCACATCATTAAGATAATGACGATAGAGAATGGCAGTGCTGCGATAATTAATAAGTTTTGAATCGCTTGCGTTCCACCTGTATAAATCATAATTAACGCGAATAGTGCTAAAATGACGCCCCAAGATACTTTAATTGCTGAAGCGGGTTGGATACTGCCTCTCGCACTTAACATACCCAATACATATGTCGCTGAGTCTGCTGAAGTGACGAAGAAAATCATGATGACAACGAGTGACAATAAACTCAAGATAAATCCTAATGGATAATGTTGTAAGGTTGCGAACGTTGCTGTTTCTGTCGCTTCTTTCGCAATATCAGCAATACCATTTTTCTGTAAATAGATTGCAGCTGATCCGAATACTGCGAAGAAGAAGAAACAAACTAACGCTGGTACGAATAAGACACCTAAAATAAATTCTTTAATCGTACGACCACGCGATACTCGAGCTATAAAGATTCCTACAAATGGTGCCCATGAAATCCACCAAGCCCAATAGAAAACTGTCCAATTCTGCATCCATTGGAATTTTTCTCCGCCGTTTTGCGGAATGCGTAAACTCATCCCAAAGAAATTGTAAATATAATTACCTAATGAGTTTGTGAAATTATTTAAAGTAAATAACGTAGGTCCGACTGCGAATAAGACAATTAATACGATAAACGCTAAAATCATATTAATATTACTTAACGTCTTAATCCCTTTATCGATACCTGACCATGCACTCCATGTAAATAAGAATGTCGCAATAATAACAATAACAACTTGCATACCGAAGTTAGATGGTACTTTAAATAAATAATTTAATCCTTCGTTAATTTGTAATGCACCAAATCCAAGTGTTGCTGCGACACCTGTGACTGTCGCAATAATCGCTAATACATCAATGATGCCGCCTAATGGACCATTCATGCGTTTTTCACCTAATAATGGAACTAATGTCGCACTCACTAAACCTGGATAACCGCGATGGAAACTGAAATAAGCGAATACTAATGCAACAATACCGTAAACGGCCCAAGCATGAACGCCCCAGTGGAAGAACGCAAACTGCATCGCATCATCAATGGCTGCTTGTGTCCCTGCTTTATGTATCGGCGTCTGAGTAAATGCATGACTGATAGGTTCAGCTGTTGTCCAGAATACTAAACCGATACCCATACCTGCACTAAATAACATCGCAAACCAAGATTGCAATGAAAACTCTGGATCTTCTCCTTCTTCTCCCAGTGTAATATTTGAATAACGTGAGAAGAGTAAGTAAATACATACAATCAATATCACTAATAATAAAATCAAATAATACCAAGTAAAGTATTTAGCGATGAAAGTTGTAATTAGTTGTGTCCCTGATTCAAGTTGTTTCGGTAAAATTGCGCCGTAGATTACAAATAATGTACAAATAACCAACGCAAACCAAAACACTTTGGTAATCTTTTTCTCTTTCATACCTATAATCCCTTTCTAAATAAGTTGATAACATGTAATTACCCGTTATGA
>NZ_PZGG01000039.1 GCF_003043455.1 Staphylococcus simulans
GAATTTATTCGTGTTTACGCATCTAATTTCACTCAATTTTCTAATTAATCCATTTTCAATCACAATTTTTGACAATATTTTGTATCACAGATTAATATGTTCTTAAAATTTCTCTTTAATTTAAATATACTATCTCGAAATAATCCATATGACTTTTCTACGCACATCTCATGATTATTAATTTTATGTATAAGAAATATGCATAGTCAGTTTCTGAAATCAGCATAAAAAGAACTGAACCTTCCATTAAAAGAAAGTCCAGTTTGTTTAGTGTTATTAATTATCTTTTTTGTCTTGTTTATCTGTCTTTTCTTGCTTGTCTTGTTTTTCTTTTTCCTCTTCTTTTTTAGCTTTTTCACTCTTATCCGGTGAATAGTTCACACCTTTAGTATATTCGTTTGAAGCATCCCAAAGTAAGAATTCATTGATACCGTGATCACGTAACGCTTGTATTTGATCAGAAACCGCTTCTGCATCATAGTTCTTATAATTGCCTGCACCTAGATAACTCGCAGTGAAATCTTGCAGCCAAGGACGTGTCTTCGGTTTATGGTCTGCTTTCTTCAATACTGCTGTTTCTTTCTCTAAGTACTTGTCTACTGTGTTATATGGTTCTAAGTCAGGGTGATCAATCCCAAAGTCACCTGGGCTCCAATGTGATGGATATATCATAGAAGAAATCACATCGACATTCTCCGCAATTTTAGGGAAACTTTGACCAATACCCGGTGCTTCTTCAACCGTCGCTGAGTAGCCAAAGACATCCGCTGAAATTTGCGCATCTAACGGATGAATTTCTTTACGTGCTGACTTTAAGAACTGCGTAATACTATCGACACGTTGTTGTGTATAATCCATGTCGTCCCCTTTGTATTTACCATTAGAATACACTAAATCTTTGTCCATATTTTCAAAGCCTTCTGGGAAACGTACATAGTCGAATTGTACTTCTCTAAACCCAGCCTTAGCGGCTGCTTTTGCGACGTCTATATTATAGTCTCTTACTTCTTTTTTGAATGGATTTAAGAATTTATCTCCGCCATCACTTTCCCAAACTTCACCATTCTTCTCTTTAAATGACCAATCTGGATGTGCTTCTGCAGCACGTGCATCTTTAAAGGTTACAACTCTGGCAATCGGATAGACATTATTCTTTTCTAACGTCTTCATCAACTTTTTAAGATTGACCATTTCCGTTGTATTCTTTTGAATCAGTTTGTTATCTGAATTCAAGTTCATTGTGATGTTGCCTGTATCATCTTTAACATCAATCACCATAGCGTTTAAATCTGTGTCATTAATCATTTTGATTAATTCATCAAAACGTTCGCCTTGAAGTGTTCCTGGTGTCACATAAATCCCTTTAACCCCTTCTTTAGGGTATTTGATTTTATTTTTATTATCGTTATGCTTTTCTGATTGTTGATGTTCTGCGGACTTGTTGTCGTTCTTTGAAGTTGAATCATTGTTTCCGCATGCTGTAAGGATCAAAGTACTCGCTGCAGCTATAGTCAGCACGCGTTTCATCAATTTTATCGTCATCCCTTCATATTAAGTCAACAGTTATAATTATTTTATACATTTTAAGAGAAAAAATAATAAACTATTATCACTATTCTAGCTTAACGAAATTGTTGATAGTTGGCAATGAATTTCCCATCGTGATTCATAAATAGACTAAATTTGATTTCATACTATATTAATCATCACAGAAAAAGTACTGAATTTCTTTGATTATCCGGGTATAGAAGAGTATTAAGATATTTAGGAGAATGATTATGCAATTAAAATTGAATACATTGACAAACTTTTATCATCAATTACCAAAATATAATCATACAGAAGTCGATGACAGCTGGTACCGTCAAACCTTATATCTGCACCTTTATTATCAACCTCCTTATGCATTTGAAACGTTACTTCAATTCTTAGATCGGCGGGCAATTCCAGGTGTAGAAACTGTTTGTGAAGATACTTATTACCGTACAGCATTGCTTCGTTCAGCATCACATACATTTAAAGGATGGATTGCGGTCACACAAGATGGCGAGCCAAATGCTTTAGCGCTCACATTCAGCGCAAGTCTTTATCCAGTACTCATTCAAGTGATTGAACGTATACGCCATCTTTTTGACTTAGATTATCCACCTGAAGCATCAAAAGAAGTACTGAATGACTCATGGATGGATTCAAGTACTAGAATGCCAGGTGGCTTTGATGGTTTTGAAGTCAGTGTACGTACAGTATTAGGACAACAAATCACGGTACAAGCTGCGACGACCTTAGCTGGTCGTTTAGTTCATGCCTTAGGTACACCGTTTGTCTTGGATTTACCTGGTTTATCTGCTTTCTTCCCATCTGCAGAGACACTTATTGCGGCAGGTAAAGCGAATAGTCTAGAAGGCGGTAAAGGTATCAGTGATGTTTTAGGCCCACTTGGTATTACAGGCAGACGTGCTTCAACAATAGAAGCCATTGCTCAAGCAACTGTAAGCGGCGAAATCCAGCTCAAACCTTACCCAATTTGGAAAGATAAACAGATAGACACAGAAGTCATGACACAAATAGAAACTGAGATGAAACGGCTCTTAGCTATCAAAGGAGTCGGACCTTGGACAGCACATGCGATTGGTATGCGCGCCTTAGGATATCCTGATGCCTTCCTTGAATCTGACATTGGTGTCATCAAAGCGATGAAAGCTTTATATCCTGACTCAGAAGAAGCTGAAACCTCAAAAGGTCGGTTAGCGCTTGCTGAAGCTTGGCGACCGATGCGCAGTTATGCGGTAATGAATTTATGGAAATAATCGATACAAAATGTCCTCCATTTTGAACAACTACTCAAATTGGAGGACATTTCTTTTATTATTTAATAACCAAGCAATGCTTTAATACTAAATCCTACAATCACAGATACTGTAATCGCAAAGAAGCCGGGTAATATAAAGCTGGTTGGTTTCGTTTGTTTTGTTTCATCTAAATCTACCGCAAATAATAGGGTTGGTTGTGCGGGAATGACAAAGTTAACATTTAAAGTTTGCGCCATCGCAATAAAGTACATTGGCGGCACACCCATACTCATCAGAATCGGCAACATAATTGAAGCTGTCGCTGATTGTGAAATGACGACAATCGTAACGAGTGAGACTAAGATAATCACAAGCCAAGGTACTTGTTGTATCACACCGCCGATTTGTTCTGTCATAATCTTTTTATTTCCTGGGGCAGTAAAAATAGTTGCACCGAGCCAACCAGGTCCAAGCACTGCGAATAATGCACCAATCGCAGATTGTGTAATATGACTATCTAAAATATCTCTTGTATTTAATTTAACTAAGACTAAGTTGATTGCGGCACTCATATACATAAAGAGCTGCACAATTTCTGTTGTCTCAAGTTTAACGGATTCTCCATTCACTTTAAATGTCGGTACGAGATCAGAGAAGATACCGAACATTAAAATCAATCCAACACCTAATAAGAAGACCAACACACCTAATTTCACACGTGGTGAAAATTTCGTTTGTAAGGGTTGCGCTTCAATATCTTCCATAATATCTGTCGCAAATTGACTCGGATTCATCTTACGACGTCTGCCGACTACTGTACAATAAACACTCAGCGCTAACATACTGATGATTGCTGTAGGCATGACGATAGACAGATATTTACCCATTGTGACACCTGTCACCGCTAACGTCGCAATAATATAAGCAGTCGCAGAAGCTGCCGGACTACATAATAATGCCAAGTTAGCTGTTAACACTGATGCAGTTAAAGGACGTTTCGGTTGAATCCCTGCACGTGTCGCAGTTTTAGCAATTATTGGTTCTAGTGATAATGCAATATTTGTTGTCCCGATACCGAAGACAAAGATAAAGACAATCATCGGCGCAATAAAGATAATTGATTTCGGATAACGTTCAATCACTTTAGACGCAAGATAGACTAAATAGTCGATTCCGCCTGTAGCTTGTAAGGTTCCGCCCGCAATCCCAATTGATAAAATAATCAATACCGCTGTGACAGGTGCTGAACCTGGCGGCAAACCAAAGATAAATATCATGATCAGTTGTGCCACGATTGCGAATATACCGCAACCCAGTGCACCTGCTAGCCGTAACCCCATCAGTATGGCCAGAATCATGATAATAATTTCTGTGATAAATAGAAACATTTTAACTCCTCACTTTAGTATCTCTATATTGTGAAAAAGATAACATAGTCCAGTTTATCACGATTGCGTCACAATTTGGTAAGCCAAAATTACTAAAATATGAAAGTTTAGTGAATACAATTTTCTAAAATTACAACTTATAAATATGTATAGAAAAAGCCCTGGCGCATTGCCAAGGCTTTGAAAAGTTAATATTAAGCTCTATCCCAATAACGGACTTTGTCAAATGCTTTCACAATTGTTTGTGGATCATCTGATACAAAGATACCAGGCGCATCTAATTTCACTTTACGGTCTTGTAAGTCTTTAGATGCCGCTTCATTAAAGATAATTGGTTTCTTATGTTTGAAAGATAACGCCGCAAACTCTTCAGCATCTGGAATTAAACCATTGCCATCTGACAAGATGACTAAGCTGTCGAATAATGTCGCATGCGCTGTATCATACGTTTCATTGATTGAGATATCATCAGACAAGTCTTTTTGTTGCTTACCGACAAACGCATAGTTCAAACCATGCTCTGCGAATGTTTTCGCATATTTTTTCAGTGTATCTGCGTCAATATCACCGTTCACTAATACTGCCACTGAGTGACCTGGTAATGGACGATCATATTTTTCCATAGTCAATTGACTATCTTTCTTATCAGATTTCACTTCTTCATTTTCTTCTGGTACTTGTACTCCTACATTTTCTGCGACACGTTCAGCTAATTCACGGTCAATTTTGTTTAATTGATTGACTGCACGTTGACGCACATCCATACTTTTACATTTACCGATTTCAAATGAGAAGCCATCTACTGTATGGTCATATTCAGGTTTTGTTAAACTGTTCAGATATAGTTTCGCTTGTGAATAGTAGTCTTTGAAACTGTCACTGCGTTTACGGATTTTGTGTCCTTCTACTTTTTCAGGATAATGTACATAGCCGCCTTCTGCTTTTGAACTTGTGAATGGGCAATTGCCTTCAAGACCATTCTTATGATAAGACGTTTTACCTTCATGAATATTCATTTGATGCATCGCATCACGTTGGTTGTTACGTACTTTATTCACAGGACGGTTGATTGGGATTTGGTTGAAGTTTGGCCCGCCTAAACGTGAGATTTGTGTATCTGTGTAAGAGAATAGACGTCCTTGTAGTAGTGGGTCATTTGAGAAGTCGATACCTGGTACCACATGACCTGGGTGGAATGCGACTTGTTCGATTTCATCAAAGACATTATCTACGTTACGGTTCAACGTCATTTTACCAACGACTTTCACCGGCACTTCATCTTCTGGCCAAATTTTTGTTGGATCTAATAAGTCGAAATCAAAATCGAATTCTTGATCTTCTCTTAAGATTTGTAAACCAAGTTCCCAAGCTGGATAGTCACCTTTTTCAATAGATTCGTGTAAATCTTTGCGGTGGAAGTCGATATCTTTACCTTGTAAGATTTGTGCTTCATCCCATACAAGTGATTCTAAGCCGTGAACAGGTCTCCAATGGAATTTAACGAAGAATGCTTCGCCTTGTGCATTGACTAAACGGTACGTATGTACACCGAAGCCTTCGATTTGTCTGATATTCTTAGGAATACCACGGTCACTCATTGCCCATACTGCAGTATGTGAAGTTTCTGGATTTTCTGCGAAGAAGTCCCAGAATGTATCGTGTGCTGAACCGCCTTGTGGTGTTTCTGTATCTGGTTCAGGTTTAACCGCATGAATTAAATCAGGGAATTTGATTGCATCTTGAACGAAGAAAACAGGGATATCATTACCGACTAAGTCGAAGATACCTTCATCTGTATAGAATTTAGTCGCAAAGCCGCGGATGTCTCTGACTGTATCTGGTGAACCTTTTGAACCTTGTACCGTTGAAATACGTACAAAGACAGGTGTCACTTTGTCAGGATTTGTGAGGAAGTCTGCTGAAGTATACTCAGATAAATCTTCATAAACTTGGAATTCACCATGTGCACCGAAACCACGTGCATGAACAACACGTTCAGGAATACGTTCATGGTCGAAATGCATAATTTTCTCACGGAAATGGAAGTCTTCTAATAAACTGGGCCCTCTTTCACCAGCTGTGAGTGTTAATTCATCTTCGCTGACTTTTGTTCCATTATTCGTCGTCATCGGTTCGCCTTTATGACTTTTTCTAAATTGGTCTAATTGTTCTTGCTTTTTGTTTTTAGCCACACAAATAACCTCCTATATAATAAGTCCTAATTATGAGTTTCCCGTTTCTTTTTAAACAAAACACTTTTTGTTTTTGAAGATGATTTTAATGCAAAAATTATAAAAATTTAAATACCATCTTCACACACTTAACATGGTATTGTTTGAATGTTAGTTTAAAATATCTCTATTTATTTATTTATGAAAAATAAAAAAGGAAGTCACTTCATGACGCTGACCATGAAAGACTTCCTTCTTTAATTTGAAAGGTATAAATATAGATGGTGAATGAATTTTAGAATACTACCTTATGACTTCACTTGTGCTTTCTTATAATAATAGATTGGGATACCTGCTAAGGTCACGACAATACCGATGATTGCGAGTACAGGTTGAGTAATTAATGTGTTGATTAATACAAAGACACCTGCCGCTAAGGCGATTATCGGAATGACTGGGTACAATGGCACACGGTAAGGCCGTTGTAATTCAGGTTCTCGTTTGCGTAAAAGTATGACTGCTAGGAAGGCCATACAATAGAATGTCCAAATAACGAAAATCAACATGTTTGTAATCGTATCAAACGCACCTAACAACATCATTAATGTAGCGATAGCTAATTGAATAACACCGCCTAACCAAGGTGTATCTGAAGGTGTTAAGCTTAAGAATGCGCGTTTAAATGGTAATTGATCGATTTGTGCCATTGCATAAGGAATTCTCATGCCTGTCATCGTATAACCGTTCATTGTACCGTATACAGAAATCAAAATACCGATAGTGATAATCTTGCCACCGCTTGCGCCGAACAGAATAGATGATGCATCACTTGCGGCGTTTAAGTTACCTACGATATGTTCAATCGGCAAAGTCATTAAGAACGTTGCGTTAATCAATAGATACACAACCATGATCAAGCCAATACCTAAAGCAATTGCGCCAGGTAAATCTTTCTTAGGATTCTTCATTTCCCCGGCAATATTACCGACGTGAATCCATCCGTCGTATGCGAACATTGTCGCAAGCAAGCCGCTTCCAATCGCTTCAAACCAACCAGAACTTGTACCATTCACCACTGGGAATAAAGAGAATGATACTTCGCTGCTTTGGAAGAAACCGAATAATACAATCATCGCAATGGGGATTAATTTAATCACCAACGTAATTGATTGAAGTAATCCGCCTGCTTTTGATCCTAATAAGTTAATTAACAGCAATGTTAACGCACTAGTAACAGCAATTGGAACTAAATAAATAATGTTAAGTTGAAACAAGTTAATAATTTGTGTACCGAATATAATCGCCAGTGCAGCTACGTTTGCGGGGAAATAGATGAAGCCTTGTGCCCATCCAGATAAGAACCCCCAGAAGTTGCCATACGTATATTCGATATATTTTGTCAGACCACCTGTTTCAGGGATGGCAGCTGCTAACTCAGCACCTGTCAAACCTGCACAAATGGTAATGATACCTCCAAGGAACCAAACTAACATTGCCATACTCGTTGAGCCAGTTACTTCGGTAACACTGGAAACTTTGAAGAAGACACCAGCACCGATAACCGAACCCATAACGAGTGAAAGTGCAGCAAAGAAACCTATATTTTTCTTTAAGGCTTTATCACTACTCATCAGGCTTACCTCCGTTCTGTCTTATTTCGGTTAACCTACTACACCTTCACTTGTATCGGCAGGTTCGAGTAATGTATCAATAATATGTGACACGCGTGTTAAGTCGACATTTCCTCCAGACACGAGTGCGACTGTTGTTTTGTCTTTCAACCATTTCGGATCGATTTTACCGCTCAGAATAGCCGCTGTCGGTAACGCACCAGCACCTTCTGTGATGATTTTCGCACGCTGCATTAAGTGACGCATCGCATTAGAAATCTCATCTTCAGTCACTAAGATAAATTCATCAACCAATTTATCTGCGACTTCATACGTTTTTTCACCCGGAATTGCGACTTCCGTACCGTCCGCAATCGTATGCGCAGTAAATTGTGACGTAATCTTACCTTGTTTCACAGACTCTGCCATACCGTGAACATTCTCTGCTTGTACGCCAATAACATGGATAGATGGGTTGAATGATTTCAATGCAGTCGCGATACCTGAAATCAAACCGCCTCCGCCTACAGGTACAATAACTGTATTAACATTCCAAATACTGTCTAATATTTCTAATCCGATTGTGCCTTGTCCAGCCATTACTTCATTGTCATCGTAAGGATGAACAATCGTTTTGCCCGTTTCTTTCGCAAGTTGTTCCATATAGAGGCGAGAATCATTGAATGTCTCTCCTTTCAATATGACTTCTGCACCATAACCTCTGGTTGCTTCTTGTTTTGCGATAGGTGCTTCTTCTGGCATAATCACGGTTGCTTTGATGCCTAATAACTTACCGGTCAGCGCAAGCCCCTGTGCATGGTTCCCAGCTGATGCGGTAATGATTCCTTTTTCTTTTTGTTCATCTGTCAGATGTAAAATTTTATTCAAGGCACCGCGATATTTGAATGAACCCGTGAACTGCATATTTTCTAATTTCAAATAGACATTGCCGCCAGTGATATCATTACTTAAGAACATGGATTGGATTAACGGTGTTTTACGCACGTAATCACGAATCATCATTTTCGCTTCTTTAATGTCTTGAATATTACAATATTTCTCCGTTTGCATTACTGTACTGTTTACTGTCATTTCGCTCTCTCCATTTCTCTTTATATAGGAATATTTATTCGCTTAATTCATTAATTTGTTTAACTCCTCGTAAGATAAGTCATGAGATTGTGCAAGTCCTTCATTCGTCACATGACCTTTATAAATATTGACACCTGTCGCAAGTACAGGATTATCTTTAATCGCTTGTTCAATACCTTTATTACTGATTTCTAGTAAGTATTCGATATTACCTAAAGCCAGTGCCATAGTAGAAGTACGTGGAACAGCACCAGGTTGGTTCGGTACTGCATAGAAGACAACGCCGTCTTCGACATAAACGGGATCATCAATCGTAGTTGGACGGATACCTTCAACTGTACCGCCTTGGTCAATCGCAATATCTACAACGACTGAACCTTCTTTCATAGATTGAATCATGTCACGTGTAACGAGTTTGGGTGGTTTAGAACCGGGGATAAGAATGGTTGAAATAAAGACATCCGCTGTCTTAATTTCTTTTGCGAGGTTTTCTTCGTTTGATTTAATAACTGTAACATCTTGGCCTTTGAAGTGATTTTTGAGCCATTTAATGCGGTCATCATTTAATTCGATAATTGAAACTGATGCTTGTAAACCTAAGCCAATCGTAGCCGCGTTGACCGCAGCTGATCCGCCGCCGAAGATAACGACTTTACCAGAAGGAATACCATCAATCGCATCAATACCTGAAATTAAAATACCTTCACCTTGATGTTGCTTCTCTAAATAATATGCGCCCATCAACATAGAACGACGTCCTGCGATGGCACTCATCGGAGCTAATAATGGTGCTTGACCATCTTTCACAATCGTTTCGCCGCCGATTGCGGTAACACCTGCTTCCTGCATTGCCTCTACAGTTTCTTTAGATGAAGCTAAATGTTGGAAGCCCCAGATGACTTGTCCGGGTTTAAAGAATTTGAATTCTTTCGCATCTGGTTCTTTCACTTTGACAATCAAATCCGCTTGCCATGCTTCTTCATGATTCACAATAAAGCCGCCTGCTTTCTCATATTGCGCATCATCAAATCCAGAGCCTGCACCTGCATTATGTTCAACGAGAACACGATGTCCATCTAAGACAAGTTTCTTCACATTTTCCGGGGTGCAAGCCACACGTCCTTCACCTGGTTTGAGTTCTTTAATGATACCGATTTCCATGTTCATCTCTCCTTGTGAATGTTTTCACATTCAATTTAACACTTATATACAATAAAGGCAAACTAATTATTAGGTAATTTATAAATAATTCTATTTTTAAACATAATCAGAATATTTTAGTAATTTGACATCCTTTTATAGTAAACGCTTACATAGTATTTGTGACAACTATAATCCATAGATTTAAGATGAAAATGTCACAATTTGTATAATCACTTTTATATCGTAAAATAATTCTATTATTTTAAAATTTACTATGAGGGAAGCATGAGGTAAGTGTTAAAGCAGGCATTAAAAAACCCTGGCTTTCGCCAAGGTTCTTTAAACGATTTATGTTATTTCATTAAAAAGTTGATATCGGTGTTAAGAATATATTTTTTCATTTTATCTCTCAGCCTCCAAAACTTTATAGCCTTTATAACCCACACCTACCAATTGAAAAGCATCTGTATAGGAAATTCTGTTTTGTTTCAAGGCATTATCTACATAATTGAAAAATATACGATCCATTCTATAATTCAGATTATTATTGTAATTGCCGCTCGTGCTTTTACTTATTTGTTGGTTTCTATAAGTTTCAAATTCTTCATTCAATCTGTCGATATGTGCTTGGTATGTTTGATAACTAATTCTTTTTTCATCGTAGAGTCTTCTATACAATACATAATGACTTACTGGGAAAATAGATTCCAAAGTTTCAATATTATCGGTATTAATTTTTTTCAATTCAGATTTAGGCACTAAAATTTCTGCAGTTATTTTATTCACATACGCCTCAGAGCTTTTATTTTCTAATGACATCGCATCATCATTAAAAATACCATCACGTCCAACAAATAAATGTACTAATTCGTGAATCATTGTAAAAAGACGACCATTCTTGGTATCTGTTTGGTTGATAAAAATAATGGGTGCTTGTTTGTCGCTTAATACAAAGCCTCTGAATTCTTTAATGTTTAGCGGACGATGTGTATTGTCCTTAACTTTGCCGTTTAGAAAAACAAAGATACCTACACGATTAAGCTTCTTTCTAAAGTAGTTAAAAGCATCTGGTTTCGCATCATTCATATATGCTACAGGAACTCCAAGTACTTTTCGAATTTCTTCAGCGACTTTTAAATAATCATCTTGCTCAGTGAATCGATGAATAAAAGGCAATTCGTACTCAATCTCTTCTTTTAAAAATTCTTGTTTCATTCTCATCTCTTGAATGGTTGCTTTAAGTTCTTCACTTTTAGCCCCTATATCATTAGAGCTGATTACCCGAAATTCTAACTTCTCTTTTGGAAGGTTTATTTTTTCATTTAGCACTAATAAACCTGCTGGAACGTGAATTGTTTTTGCAATTGTAACGAGTTGGTTAAAAGTTGGTTGTACCTCTCCGCGCATGATGTTTTCTATCTTTTCAACTTTCTTTTGAATTGCAGAGAGAGGGACGCTAGATTCATTGATATAGCCGTTCAAAACTTTTGTATTTATTGAAACACGTTTAACCATCAGCGTTGCCTCCTCTATTAGATTTAATTAATTATATCACGTCTTTTTTAAATGAAGTTAACGTTTAGTGTGCAAAAATAACACCTCAATCACTTAGTTCACTATCCCTGATATCTGTAATAAACATGTGTCCAGGTGCATGTGTGATAATCAATTCAGGCTTAGCGTCTAAAGCTACAGATTGCGGTGTAACACCACATCCCCAAAAGACAGGCACTTCATTTTCTTTTATTTGTACCGGTTCTCCAAAGTCTGTTTGATTTAAATCTTTAATACCGATTGCTGAAGGATTTCCAATATGGATAGGTGTGCCGTGAACATTTTTAAAGTGTGTCGTAATTTCAGTCGCACGAATCGCATCCTTCATAGTCATCGGGCGCATACTTACAGTAATATTCCCGTCAAAACGACCAGCAGGTTCAGCCGGTATATTTGTAATATACATTGGTACATTATGTCCTTCTTCCA
The DNA here is from genome assembly GCF_003043455.1 of Staphylococcus simulans. Classification (GTDB taxonomy): domain Bacteria; phylum Bacillota; class Bacilli; order Staphylococcales; family Staphylococcaceae; genus Staphylococcus; species Staphylococcus simulans_A. The sequence continues at coordinate 12,177 of NZ_PZGG01000039.1, forward strand.
AATGACGTAATGGAATACCCGCTTCTAACAATGCATGTTCAAACGTAAAACTGCACCCGATTAAAAAGCTGACCATATCATCATTAAATCGATGCTTGATATCAGACGGTGTTTCTATTAGTTCACCATTTTCATATACACGATAAGCCCCTACATCTGTCGTGATATCCGCATGTTTACCATACTTTGAAAAATTAACTTCCCCTACTTCAGACATATCTAGTAACGGACATGTTTTTGGATTTTTAAAACAGAATTTTAAGAAATCATACGCGTATTTTGAAGGCAGAATAACTACATTCGCTTGAATGTACCCCTTAGCCATTCCACTTGTATGTCCTGTTACTTCTTTATTACGAATCATTTGTCTTAATGCTTCTGGCCCCACATTTTGTAAATTTGCCATGTATAAACATCCCCTTTGTTTAAAAAATGGTATTTTTACTAGTTTATCAGAAATACGTAATCATGTGTTAAGGAACATTCAATTGTATACCTGTTACCCACACTATCATGACCATATTTTTTCAGACGCTTTAAAAGAAATATTAGAACAGAAAAACTCAGCATTTCCATAACGGAGATGCTGAGTTTTGTTTAGTTAGTTTATATTATGCTGTTGTGTTTGGTTCTTGATTATTTGAATGCTTCACTTTCTTTTGGCTTTTTAATAAGAACACACTTAAGAATGCGATAACCGCAATAATCACTGTGAACCAGAAGGCCGCGTGATAGCCGTTCAACATAGCATCTTGTGCAATTTGCGCTTGCATCACTTCAGGTTTAAGTCCTTGATAATCTGCCATATCCGGTTTAAAGATTTTCGCGAAATGACTCATAATCGTAAAGAGAATCGCTGTACCAATAGAAGCTGAAATTTGCTGCATGGTATTTGTCATAGAAGAGCCATGCGCATTCATTTTCTGCGGTAATTCGTTCATCGTATGTGTCATTAAAGGCATTAAACCTAACGCAATACCGATCATACGAATCGCATAAACTGTTGTTAACATCACTAATGATGTTTTAGCGTCCATAAAGACGAAATAAGTTGTTGTCACAACTACGATGCCCATACCGATAAACGCTAAAATTTTGGCACCGAATTTCTCATAAAGAATACCTGAAACGACAGACATAATCCCCATCACAATTGCACCTGGCAATAATGCAAGTCCAGATTCTAACGCTGGTTTACCCATAATATTTTGAATAAAGATCGGCAACACTGTTTCAGAACCGATCATCGCAATCATTGTAAAGGCCATAATGATAATACCGACTGCGAATTGTCCTTGTTTAAACACTCTGAAATCAAGCAGCGGTGTTTCTAAACGTAACTGTCTGATGATAAAGAGTGTCACTAACACAATACCGCCAATAATTGTTGTTAAGACAATTGGGTCGTCCCAACCATCACGTGCGATAGAACTTGTCCCATATAATAATCCGCCAAACCCTATGACCGACAGGAAAATAGATAGCACATCAATCGGTACTTTACGGTTAGTTCCTACGTTCTTAATTAATTTCAAACTCATTAAGAATGTAATTGCGGCGATTGGTGTCACCACATGGAATAATGAACGCCAATTGAAATACTCAACTAAATAACCTGATAATGTCGGTCCAATTGCGGGTGCCAACCCAATCACTAATCCGAAAATACCCATGTACTTACCGCGTTCACTCGGCTCGAAGACATCTAAAATCGTTGTCATCATTAACGGCATCATAATACCTGAACCTAACGCTTGTACAATACGCGCAATTAATAATACAGTAAAGTTCGGACTAACGCCCGCAACGAGTGTACCCACTAAAAAGATTAAAATAGATGTTAAGAATACCTGACGTGTACTAAAACGCTGAATCACCATTGCTGATAAAGGAATCACAATTCCGTTGGTTAATAAGAAACCTGTTGTTAACCACTGAACTTGTGTATATTCAATATTAAAATCTCTCATAATACTCGGTAATGCTGTTGCCAGTAAAGTCTCATTCAATAATCCGAAGAATCCGCCAAGCAACATCGTAAAAATCATCCATAATTTGGTTTTAAGTGTCATAATTCATCTCCTCTTCAATATATACTTAACTTACTTTCCATTATTTTTTACAACGCACTAAATCATACCACACTGAAGTTGAATTACATTTAATGTTTATTTAAATATGCGTAAAAACATAGTGCTTAAATGAACTGTTTACTCTTAGTTGATGAATGTTGCATTAAAAATTATCCCACACCAAAACCAAGTATTCTATCTACATCACGGGTGATATGTTGCTTAACTCGACATCTGTTTCACATTATAGACACTAAAAAAGCTCTCACGCATTTAAGTGAGAGCTTGAATAAAATTTATACAGATACATTTTGCTTTGTATCAACTAATTTTAATTTATAATCATAAATCGACTGTAAGCTGCCGTTTGGATTTTTGAGGATTAAATGATCTTGCGTAATGTCTGTCGGACTTTCGACACCGACTGCTGCGGCTAAGTTGAATAAGCCTTCATGTAAACTTGTGACGTAGTTTGTGACACGATAATTCTTTTCATTCACAAACAAACCACGTTCTAGTTTAGGATTTGTCGTTGCGACACCGACTGGGCAAGTATTCAAGTGACATTGTTGACTCATAATACAGCCGACACTGATCATCATACCACGAGCGACATTGACTAAGTCTGCACCGAGACCGAGCGCAATCGCAATTTTATCCGGTGTGACCAGTTTACCTGATGCGAAAATTTTCATTTTATCACGGATACCATATTTCTCTAACATACCTGTAACAATCGGTAATGCTGTGAATAATGGTAAGCCGACACTATCTTGCAGTTCTTGATACGTTGCACCTGTACCACCTTCACCACCGTCAATGGTGATGAAGCTTGGATATTGTTGACGTTGTTTCATCGTTCTGACTAAAGCTTCGATTTCATCGACATGACTTACCACGATTTTGAAACCGACTGGCTTTTGTGCTGCTTCTTTCAGATCCATAATCCAATCTAATAAATCATCGTAATTATGGATGAATTCGAAGCGGTTCGGTGAATTAATCGTTTTACCAGGTTCAACACTTCTGATTCTCGCGATTTCTTCTGTGACTTTAGCACCTTCCATATGACCGCCACGTGTTTTAGCCCCTTGCGCTAACTTCACTTCAAAGGCTTTCACTTGTTCGATAGCCGCTTTTTGTTTGAACTTCTCTAAATCAAAGTCGCCATTGGCTTTACGTACACCGAATAAACCAGGTCCGATTTGGAAGATAATATCGCCGCCACCTTTACGGTGGTGATCGGATAAGCCGCCTTCTCCCGTATTCATCCAAGTACCTGCACGTCCTAATCCTTTAGATAATGCGGTAATCGCATTTTTACCTAATGTACCGTAACTCATACCTGATTGACCGACTAAACGTTTCACTTTGTAAGGATATTTTAAATCTTCTCCTAAGACAATCGCATCCTCATCTGACAGATAATAAGGGTCAACCTTTTCAGGGTCTCGATGTTCTTCACGATCAAATAAGCGCTCATTATCAATCTTATAAACAAAAGTCGAAATTAAAGTCGATTGATCAATGCGCATTTCCTCTGTTTGTTTCGGAAACATGGTGTTTTGAATAAAGAAGCCTGTTTCATAATCTGTCTGCGTTCCGAAACTCGTCATGCGTGATTTATACTTACCAGCTTTCACGATGTCTGTATATTGACTACGTGAAAATGGTTTCCCTTTCGTGTCCTCTGAGAATAAATATTGACGAAGCTCAGGCCCAATCTTTTCGAAGAAATAACGGACACGTGCCAACACAGGATAGTTGCGCAACACACTGTGCTGTTGTTGCCGTTTATCTCTAAATAACAATACTAATCCAGTCACCAACAGTCCTATTACGACAAGCGCAATAAAGATGTTGATAATGAATTGAAGAATCGTAAGCAATAACATTATAGTTCCCCTCTCTCTATTTCTCTGCTTATCATGTATTACTTCAATTCCCAGCAGCCCACTCTGCTGAAATTGCACTAAATTTTGAATGTAATCCCATTGTATACCAAATTCCATCATGTTTCATCAGTCGTTTAGAAAACGTTTACATCTTTGATGCAATATTGCCGAAAGGATGAGAAAAGCCGTTAATATTCTGAAACTGCATACCAATTTTCGCATTCATAAGCTCCCTTGTATATACTGAAGGTGTCAGCTGTTATCTTTACCTTAAGTAGAAAAAGGGAATAAATCAATATAAGTGTAAATAAGAGAGAGAAAGGCGGATTTACTTATGACAGAATTGAATAAGAAAGTGGCAGTCATTACAGGCGCAAGCAGCGGTATCGGGAAAGGCATTGCCTTAAAGCTTTCAAATGAAGGCGCAACTGTTGTGCTTGTCGCTCGTGATGAAAAGAAGCTCGATCAAGTTTCAACAGAACTGCGTAAAGCAGGCGCAAAAAATTATGAGATTATCAGCGCTGACGTCACAAACCGTGAAGATATTGATCGTGCAGTGAAACAAGCTGTAGAAGAATTCGGGAAAGTTGATATCTTAGTCAATAGCGCAGGCCAAATGAAATCCTCTGCGATTACAGAAGGTGACGTTCAAGCATGGGACGACATGATTGATGTAAACCTTAAAGGTACGTTATACGCAATCAACGCAGTCATGCCGTACTTCCAACAACAACAAAGCGGCCATATCGTCAACATCGCCTCAATTTCGGGCTTTGAAGTGACAAAATCAAGCGCGTTATACAGCGCTACAAAATCAGCTGTCCACGCAATTACACAAGGCCTAGAAAAAGAACTCGCAAAAACAGGTATTCGTTCTACCAGCATTTCACCGGGTATGGTCGACACAGCTATGACCAGCGATACAGATTGGGGTTCACGTAAAATGTTAGAACCTAAAGATATCGCAAATGCGGTAGTCTATGCGTTAACACAACCCAGTCATGTCAATGTGAATGAAATTACAGTACGCCCTGTTTAATATACAATCAAATTCACATTAAACAATGAAAGTCAGGCAGCACGCCTGACTTTTTACATATACAAATATATAAGTTGAATCTATATCCAACGCATACCTTCACTTTAAATTTCCGGTTTAAACAAGATAAAATAAATACTAAATAAGATTAGATATACACCCATAAAAATACCGACACGTTTCAACAAATATAACCCTGTATTAGCACGATTCTTAATGAAACGATTCGAAATCATGTTTGTGACAATAAAACTAATAAAGATGATAATGACATAAATCAAAGCTGTCGTATCCATTGAAGTACTCCTTCACATTGTTATTTAGTTAAATGTATCACAACTTGGTGCTGAATCCTATGTAGAATCTCGATAATTAAGAGTTAACCCATTTCATCTTTAAAATATTCGTTTTAAGGGAAAGATTGGTATAGAATAGATATAATACAATCTTAAAATGCACGGGGTGACGCATATGAATTACTTGGAAGAACAAAAACATAAATATATCGAATTAGCTGAAGCCATCGAATTCCATAATGCTGATTATAAAATAGATGATGCAGAAAAAATGTCTGTTCAAGAAATCTGTACAGATTATGGAAAGTATACGACGTTAAAAGAAAGACAAGTCTTGGAATCTATCTTGAAGTATCATCCTGAAGTCACAATCATACCAAAAGAAAAAGCCGATGAATTAAAAATTTTAGATCGAACAGATTTCGTTTATGAAATTGAAAAAGACTCATATTTTGTAGAAACTGAGTTTTTAAACAACTTCAATAAATATGTACTCAGCCATAAATATGACTCTATTCCACCATTGGATGATGATGAAGAAGAAGCCCTTCATGAAATGCGTGAATTGACACAAGCACGTAAAGATTATGAAGACTTCCAACTTGCTGACTTACTAAAGAAATACGGCACTGAAGAATTGAAACAAATCTGTCGCGAATTTAAAATTACTGGCTTTTCTAAAGGAAGCAAAAGTGACATCGCTGATTTAATTCAAGATAAATTTACAAACAAAACATCGCTAATGTTCAAACGTCTCACTAAACAAGAGTTAAGTTTAATTGCGTACTTTATCGCTGAAGAAAGTAACGTTATTCCTTACACGCATCTTGATGCTTTAAGTACGAAAACTTTCTTCATTCAAGTACAAGATGACTATGAAATCCTTTATATGCCAATGGATATTTTTGAAGATTTAGAGGATTACTTCGAAGAGAATGACATGAATCCTTTAGATTATCTTGATGAAGCAGACCGTGAGTTATTAGAAGAAATTGAGAAGTATCAAAAATTGAATAGTCTACCGATTAACGAAGATGAAGATATCGATACTGCGATTTCTGCGTTTGTGGAAGCGGGTAAAGATGATGATATGCGTGAAATGTTTAAAGAAATGTTCGACTTAGATCAAGAGAGTGATGATGCGAAAGTCATGAATGCGATAATTGATGGTAAAGTCACATCTCAAGAAGAGTTAGATCAATTCTTAGAAGAACTGCACAATCAACCTCAAGCAAAACCACAAAAACAAAACAATGAATCTTCTGGTAACGTCATTGATTTCAACAAATATCGTCGATAAAACGATATGAGATGATACAATAAAAAATGCCCTATAAAGCAATTGCTAAAAAGCAAAGCTTTATAGGGCATTTTTAAATTCAGAGATTAAACTTTATTCAACCTTTTGATTTCTTATTATGATTGGATAACGTATTATATCGTGATACACTGTCAGTGGAATAAGTAGAATTACACTTACATTCAAAGCGCGATAAAAAAATAAAAGGAGCTTAACTATGACAGTCATCCAACAAATTAAAGAAGATATTGAAAAACTATTTGAAGCTGAAAGCGGCTATAAAATCTCAAAAGCTTCAGGTGTTCCCTATCAAACTGTTCAAGATTTAAGAAATAAAAAAACAAAGCTCGAAGATGCGAAATTCAAAACGATTATTAAACTCTATGACTATGCATCAAACAAATAAAGTGATGAATAATCTTACTTATAAAAGAACTTGGTTCGACACATGAAACCTGTCGAATCAAGTTCTTTTAAATATATATTAAACTTCGTCGCCATGTTCATCATATTTGGTCACATCACCATCAGAATCAATGATATATGAGCCGACTAAGTTACCTTGCTTATCTAAAATTGAGAAACCCCAACCACCATCATCACGACGTTCTGGTTCTTTAAAAGTATAACGGCTTGTATCTAATTGATGACCCTCATATTCTTCAACTTTATCAATCACATTTTCACGTGTCACCGTTTCTTCTGACTCTTCATCATCTTCATCAATGCCAGGTGGTGTCGCACCAATATAACTTTCAACTAGACGCACCGCTTCTTCATTCCCATCATACAACGGCACGACTTTTCCACTATTCATAATACGTTGAGATTCCTCACGACTATAATCTTCTTCTTGCCAACGATGGTCTTGGAAATGACTCGGTACGGGATAAATTGTTATTGTCCCATCTCCATTATTTTTATAGACAACATATCCTGCCGCAGTGGGTGTACCTAACAAACTTTGAATACCTTGTTCATATCTGATTGACCCTGGTCCATACATAATTTTTCCTGACAAATCACCATGACTAATAGAGATATCTGCCGGATTTGCGCTTCGATAGCTTGGTAATGCGGCTAACCAAACACGCGCAAGATATTCGTCACTCTGCGGATTCAAATGACTAAACGCATTGTGTTTATTTTCAGATGCTTTTGAACCTAAATGTTTCTCGTTGTTTTCTTCACTTTTTTGATGGTTTTCCTGTGTTGATTGTTCTTCTGATTGATGTTCTGTTTTTTCTTGATCAGATGATGTTTGTGTTTCTTCTTTTTGCCCACAAGCAGTTAATAATAACGACGCTGCTAAGAGTCCAGTACCTAAATATTTAATTTTGTTCATTATGTCCCTACTCTCTCTTTATAATGACTTTCATACTTAATATTCAGTATACCTGAGCGGAATACAACTGTATTCATTCTTTACAAAAAAGACATATTTTGTCTATTTGTATAGAAAAAGGAGAAACAAACTTCAAGCTTGTTTCTCCCGAAAAAATTATGATTCTTTTAAATAGTCATGAATGACTTCTGGTCGGCCGAGTCTTAAATCTGCCAAGATATGTTGTGCATCGACAATTTCTTTGACTGGAAAATCTGCGAGTGGTGCATTGACGTGTTCAAATAATTGCAGACGTGCATCACCACGAAATGCTTCTTTAATTTGAATATCTGTAATTTGAGAACGTGTCATTTCAAGTATTCTCGGTGTCCCATCATAATTCGGTAATTGTTTCAACATGAAGCTTGGTTTGGTTATAAGTTTCTTCGCTTCTTCTGTTTCAATCGGATGGTATTTATAGGTCATAGTAGCTTGTGCGACACGTAGTGAATGATAATCTAATGTACCTACTAATGTATCGTTATCGACATATAGTCTTGGTTCTCCGTATTTCTTAGGAAATGTTGAAAGTTCTCTGCCTAACGCAATCGCAGGCTGATTATTTAAATACATGGATAAGTAGAATTCGCCTTCTTCTCCGTTGTATTCTACTGGAATCACTTGGCCGCATTCTGTATATGAACCAAGGCCTGTACTATCAGGCATATCAATGACTTCAAATTTGATTAAGTCACTTGTCACTTTTAGTGGTTCAGGTACGACTTCCTTTAATTTCTCAATATCTGTGCGATACACAATATTTAAAAATTCTCGATTTCTGAAATGAACATCAACCCTTGAGTATGTCGGTGCATTGACAGGTGTTGAAGCTAAGTTCATGAGTTCTTTTTTATTCAATCTCTTGCCTCCTAAACATGCTTTGCTTACCTAAGCTTAAAGCCAATGACTTAAATCTTCAATGATTCTATTTTACCGGCACATCCCAAGTACTTAAGTTCTCTGCCATATCCCAGAATTTATATTCATAATAACTTGTGCGTACAACAATATCTTCTAGTCGTTTTAAGTCCGCTTCTGAACGTCCTTCTGTCACTTTATTCATCAGTTCAACGCAATCTTTCTTAAATTGCGTAAACTCCTCAGATGAATACATATCTACCCATTTTCGATATAATGGATGATCTTTAGCAGCATCTTGTTCTGCCAATTTCAAACCAATATAGTTGTAACTCCATGTACAAGTTAAAATAGCGGCAATGACATTTTCTACGCCGCCGATTTGTGCCATATTCAACATGTAGCTTGTATAAGCGGTTGTAGTTTCTGCAGGTTCAGTAGCTTCTAATTCCGCTTCACTAATACCGAATTCTTTCGCATAACCGCGATGCAAGTTCATTTCAGTATTCATTGTGCCATCTAATAATTGCGCATACGTCGACATCATATCCAAATCAATGGCTTTCGCGGCACCAATCGCAAACAAACGAGAATACTCAATTAAATAAATGTAATCTTGTTTCAACCAATGTTTGAATTTCTCTTCATCCAAAGAGCCGTCAGCCAGCCCTTTAATAAATGGATGTTCCATGTAAGATGCCCAAATCGGCTCAACGCGTTCATATAAACGATCTGTAAATAATTGTGTCACTACAAGTTCCTCCTAATTAGATTTGATTCAATAGTTTTACTGCTTATCTTTAATCTAACCTATATCGACACAATATACAAAAGTACGCCGGCTTGTTTCTAAACACAAGTCGACGCATTCAATTATTCGTTTTGATAAATGGGTAATTTGATTATAACGATTAAAAAACGTAGAAAAGATTATCTGTTTGAAGCAAGTTGAATTATTTCCTAGGTATGATAGCATGTATGCCGTCTTTGCTTTTTTTCAATACTCAAATCAGAAAGGATGTTGCAGTTTTGAAGACGACTCATAAAGAGACAAACAAGACGTTTTCACCCGTATTTACTTATGCGTCTATACTCGTAGGTCTATTAGTATTAATAGGCGCAATTTTCCCTAACCAATTCGGAAAGGTTTCTGGTGCGCTTGGGGCGTGGATTACAGAAACTTTCGGTTGGTATTACATGTTAGTCTTTTCTTTCATTTTGGTTTTCTGTATTTTCTTAGTTTTCAGTCCGATTGGTAAGTTAAAGCTAGGTAAACCTACAGACAAGCCTGAATTCCATACAGTCTCTTGGTTAACGATGTTATTTAGTGCTGGTATGGGGATTGGCTTAGTTTTCTATGGGGCTTCTGAGCCTGTATCACATTATTTAACTCCACCTACAGCTTCTCCAGAAACAAAAGAAGCACTCGCTGATTCATTACGTGCTAGTTTCTTACACTATGGTTTCCACCCTTGGGCTGTTTACGGTATCGTAGCGTTATCACTCGCTTATTTCCAATTCAGAAAAGGCGAAGTCGGGCTTATTTCTAAAACATTACGACCACTTTTAGGTAAACGTGTTGATGGTTTAACTGGTACCATTGTCGATGTTTTAGCAGTATTTGCGACAATCATTGGTGTGGCAGTATCATTGGGTGTTGGCGCGATGCAGATTAATGGTGGTTTGAATTATTTATTTGGTATTCCAAATAACAAGTTAGTTCAAGGTATTATTATCGCAGTCGTTACTGTGCTCTTCTTATACAGTGCATGGAGCGGTTTGAGTAAAGGGATTCAATATTTGAGTAACTTGAATATGATTTTAGCTGCGATTCTCTTTGCGGTTCTATTAGTCATCGGCCCAACTTTACTCATCTTAGATATGATGACTTCTGCGACTGGTGATTACTTAAACACATTAATTTTTAACAGTTTAGATACAGCGCCATTAAATCATCAAAAACATGACTGGATGCAGACATGGACGGTTTATTATTGGGGCTGGTGGATGAGTTGGAGTCCATTCGTTGGTATCTTTATTGCCCGTATCTCTAGAGGTCGTTCTATCAGAGAATTCGTTATGGCTGTCTTGTTAGTGCCGACAATTGTAAGTATTTTCTGGTTCAGTGTATTCGGTTTAACAGGTATCAGCGTGGGACAAGAACATGTGAACATCTTTAAAATGCCACCTGAAACACAATTATTCGGTATCTTTAATGAATTGCCGATAGGCAGTGTGTTATCTATTATCGCACTCGCATTAATCGGATCATTCTTTATTACTTCTGCCGATTCAGCAACATTCGTTTTAGGTATGCAGACAGCATTCGGTACATTACGTCCAGCAGGATTCGTAAAAATTGTTTGGGGACTTGCGCTTTCTGCGATTGCGTATATATTACTGCTTGCCGGAGGCGAAACAGGACTAGATGCCTTACAATCTGCGGCGATTATCTCAGCTTTACCATTTAGTGTGGTCGTTATCTTAATGACACTGTCATTCTATAAAGATGCCAATAGAGAGCGTAAAGCATTAGGATTAACACTCTCGCCTAATGAAGAACATACTAAGATTTTACATGCGGCATCTAAGAGACGCTCATCAGAAGAACGCTCATAATTTTAACTACATTAAAATCAATAGCTTCAATTTACCGATAAACAAAAGGGGCTGGGACATAAATCCAGTCTCAAATAAAAGCCGAGGAGAATCTTTAATGATTTTCCTCGGCTTTTTATATAAAATACTCATATTATTTCAAAAAAATAAAGCCCTCACGTATAATTAGAGAATA
>NZ_PZGG01000040.1 GCF_003043455.1 Staphylococcus simulans
GTATTCGTTAATATTATCTACTTTCAAGGAATGTTTTACACTCAAATTTTCGGCATTCCTGTTTTCTTATTCTTAAATATTATAGTTATTTTGATGAGTATTATTGTCGGTTCTGTGTTAGCTTATAAAGTGAACGAACAAAATGATTGGATTAAAGCGCAAATTGAACATTCCATTGAAGGGGAAGTAGTCGGTATTAATGATCAAAATATCGAACTTTATCATGAAACGCTGGATATCTATCATACGCTTGTTCCATTGAACCAAGAATTACATCGATTACGTATTAAAACACAAGATTTGACTAATGAAACATATAATTTAAATGATGTTAAAGTAAAGAAAATTATTGAGGATGAACGTCAGCGTCTAGCAAGGGAATTGCATGATTCAGTTAGTCAGCAGTTATTTGCGGCAAGTATGATGTTATCGGCGATTAAGGAATCACCACTTGAACCGCCGCTTGATCAGCAAATTCCGACACTTGAAAAAATGGTTCAAGATTCTCAACTAGAAATGCGGGCACTTTTACTGCATTTAAGACCACTTGGCTTAAAAGACCGTTCACTAGGTGAGGGGATTAAAGACCTTGTTGTAGACTTACAAAAGAAAGTACCTATGAAAGTGGTATATGATATTGAAGATTTTGAAGTACCAAAAGGTATTGAAGATCATCTATTCCGTATCACCCAAGAAGGTATTTCAAACACCCTGCGTCATGCAGAAGGCACTAAATTAACTATAGATTTATTTAATAAAGATGATTATCTGTTATTGCGTATTCAAGATGATGGTAAAGGCTTTGATGTAGATGAAAAAATGGAGAAAAGCTATGGATTGAAGAATATGCGAGAGCGTGCATTAGAAATTGGGGCAACACTGCATATTGTTTCTTTGCCAGGGGCAGGAACAAGAATAGAAGTGAAGGCTCCATTGAATAAGGAGGAAAATAATGGCGATTAAAGTATTGTTTGTCGACGATCATGAAATGGTTCGTATCGGCATCTCAAGTTATTTATCTACACAACCTGATATCGAAGTCGTCGGGGAAGGCAAATCAGGTAAAGAAGCAATTGAAAAAGCACATGAATTGCAGCCTGATTTAATCTTGATGGATTTATTGATGGAAGACATGGATGGCGTAGAAGCTACGATGGAAATTAAAAAAGATTTACCTCAGATTAAAGTATTGATGCTGACAAGTTATATTGAAGATAATGAAGTGTATCGTGCTTTAGATGCTGGGGTAGACAGCTATATTTTGAAAACGACGAGCGCCAGTGATATCGCTGAAGCGATTCGAAAAACGTATCGTAATGAAGCGGTGTTTGAAGCAGAAGTGCTCGTTAAAATGCGTAATCGCATGAATCAACGTGCGGAATTATACGAGTTATTAACGGATAGAGAAATGGAAATATTATTATTAATCGCAAAAGGTTATTCTAATCAAGAAATCGCCAGTGCTTCACATATTACGATTAAAACTGTTAAAACACATGTGAGTAATATATTAAGCAAGCTTGAAGTTCAAGATAGAACACAAGCTGTTATTTATGCATTCCAGCATGATCTAATTCAATAAAAGAAAAGGCAAGATTGAAAACGTGTGCTTTCAATCTTGCCTTTGTATTATCCATCATATTGTTTATGTACTACTTATTTTTTTCTGCGAGTTCATAACCATCTTGGATTAATTCTAATTCGCCAGTATGCGGATCAATCACAAGTCCATGAATTGGTACTTTTTTATCAAATAATGGGTGGTGATAAAGCATATCGATATTATGTTTAACATTATCACTAGCGTTTTCAAAACCTTCTAAGAAATTGTCCACGTCTACACCAGAGTGTTTGATAATATCAAAAGTTTCATCAGTAACGCCACGTTCTTTCATCGCATCTTTCACTGTATCTACGTCTAAGCTGCCCATGCCGCAGTCTTTATGCGCCATAATGATAATTTCTTCAGCACCTAAAGCATAGATACCAACTAATAAACTTTTAATTGTAGAACCGTATGGATGCGTAATAATAGCACCTGCATTTTTGACTACTTTTAAGTCACCATTATTAAAACCTAAAGCCTTAGTGCCTAAGTCTTGTAAACGTGTATCCATACAAGTGAATAACACTGCTTTTTTATTTGGCTTTTTACTTGTGGAATAGTTTTCAAACTCTTTGTTTTCCACAAATTCTTTATTGTAAGATAAAATACTGTCTAATAATGTCATCTCATTTACACTTCCTGTATCCTGAATTTAGTTGTTTTGTTATATCAAGATGAATTGACTGTCATGACTAGTTCACAAAAATGTCACTAACCAAATATTACCATACCCTATATGATACATAAAATAACGAGATTTTAAAAAAATAAAAGAAAAAGAGCAATATCAACTTTGATTTTATACAAAGTGATTTGCTCTTTAGGTATGATTATTCTCTTTCAGTATGAGGATTCTGCATTTCAGCTAATTCGAATTCACGTTCTTCAAGAGAATCTCCATGTTTCAATGTTCTGCGTTGGTTGATAATCGCATTAATTTCAGCACCGACAATGATGATGAAACCAGTGATATATAACCATAACATTAATACGATGATACCACCGATACTACCGTATGTTTTAGAGTAGTTTGAGAAGTTTGAAACATAGAAACCAAATGCTGCAGTACCAAGAATCCATACAACTGATGCGAAAAGTGCACCAGGTAATACAGATTTGAATTTAATTTTGATATTCGGTGCTAGGGCATATAGTGTTGAGAATAATAAGAAAATCACGATAAATGGTAATAAGAATCGTAAAATACTAAATACCCATTTCACTTGGCTGTCTAGTCCAAGCGGACCAAATAATAAATGTCCGATTTGTTGACCGAAAACTGGTAAGATTAAAGCTACAATGAAGACAGCGCCCATAATTACAGTGAATAATACACTGATTAATTTCAACACGATAGGGTTTCTGCCGTCTTCAACATCATATGCAACGTTGAATGCGTTCATTAATGCTGTCATACCATTAGAGGCAGACCAAAGCGCTAAAATCAAACCTACTGATAAAATACCGCCGCTGGCATTTTTCATAATATCTTCAATGATACCTGTTAGTAAGTCTGCTGTTGAAGCAGGTGCGTTTTTCGCAATCATACCAACAATTTTATCCCTATTGATTTGGAATAGCGGTAAAAGTGATAGCAAGAATAGCAACATAGGGAATAGTGATAACATAAAGTAATATGAAAGCTGTGCTGCTAAGCCTGTCGCATCATCTTTACCGATACGATAAATTAAAAATGAAAAGAAATTGGAATCTTTCGTATATTTAGCCGGTTTGTTATTTCTAGCTACAAAGAATGTCTGATTAGATTTCTTAGGTGTTTTAGATTTGAATTCTTGTGGTGCAACATAATTGTTGTGATCTTCGTGTGTAATCCCTTCAGACTTTTCTTTTACTTTTTGAAAAATCCCTTCTTTTTTATTGTTTTTGTCTTTTTTATTAGAATGAGACATAACATGTACTCCTTTATTACTATATTAAATTGGTATTTGAGTTGAAAAAAGGGGGATAGAACTTAAATGAGCAGAACTCATTTAAGCTTATCCCTATACTCAACGCATTATAATGGTCTTAAACCTTTGATTAGTTTAAGTGTTTATCGTTTTGTTTACGTTGTTGTAACGTATTTTTCGCATTTTTCAATGCGCGTTCTAATTCTGGGTTATTGCGACGAATTTCTTCGATAGCATCTTTCCAGTAAAGCACTTCTTCTTTGATTACGCTGATTTTTGATGGGCCTCTATCTGCACTTTTACCTTCTTTTAAGCTTTGGATACTGTTTTTTAATGCATTACGAGTGTTTTTGTCAGCTAATGTAATTGCTCCGCCGACTAAAGCGCCTAATAAAATGCCTGGTACTAATTTGTTATTCATAATTTATCTACCCCTCTTTAGAATTTGTGTCTTTAAGAATGTAATCAATTAAATTATCACATGATGATTGTACCATATCGAATACACCCTCAAAATTATTTGTATAATAAGGATCAGGTACATCTTGTTCTTCCATATCGCTGAATTCCAACAATTTGAATAATTGGCCCTTCAACTCAGGATTAATACGCTTAATGTTATCCACATTACTTTGATCCATCGCAATGATGTAATCAAAATCGTCCGTAGATTCAAATAGTTCACTGATCATACCATCAAAAGGTATATTGTGACTATTTAAAATGCGTTGTGTTCCTTCGTGAGGTGCTTGGCCTAAATTCCAACTGCCTGTACCGCGTGAGACAACTTCAATGCCTTCGATACCACGGTCTTTCAGGCGTTGCTTCATAATTGCTTCAGCCATTGGAGAACGACAAATATTGCCTAAACAGACAAATGCTACTGTAGTCATATTTTCCCTCCAAATCATTTTTCAGCCGGATAAATAAAGCGTATGATTGAACCTAGATACAAGGTATACCTAACGTTCCATAGATAATATTTACCCGAACTCAGATGAAATAACCCATATAATATTATCTTATCGGTTTTTTACCAACATCTAAAGAGTAAATTATCAAAAGTTTTCAGGAATTGTTGAGTTTGATAATATATAAACATAAAGAGGTGATTTAAATGTCAGAAACAAATAGAGATATGATCATTGATATCAGAGAGAAACTAAACGTAGTAAACGTTAATCTAATCGATCCTGATAAATTTGAAGATGCAGATGAAGCTAAAATCAAAGAAATCCATAGCTTTGTTACTTCAAAAGAAAAATTTTCACCAAGTGAAGTAACTGCCATCGCATCTGAATTAGGCGAACTACGACAATCGTAAGAACAAACAGCAGTCAGAATAAGGAGGAACTTTGTTATGTCACAATTACAAGAAAAGCTAAAACAATATGCACAACTCATCGTAGATGTCGGTATGAATGTGCAAGAGGGGCAACCGGTATTTATTCGTTCATCAGTAGATGCTTTAGAATTAACGCATGATATCGTTGAAGCAGCATACAAACGCGGCGCTTCTGATGTAAGAGTAAAATATGCTGATGATACATTAAGACGTTTAAAATTTGAACATGAATCTGTAGAATACTTCGAAGAAAATGATTTGAAAGATTATGATATTGAAGAACGTATGGATTATGTAAAACGTGGTGCTGCGAACTTAGCTTTAATGAGTTCTGACCCTGATTTATTAAGTGATGCGGATAGTGCTAAAAAAGCAGCTTTCGGCAAAGCTTATTCAAAAGGATTCAAAGGATATATGGAAGCTATTCAAAATAATGACTTACCATGGTGTGTGGTTGTATATCCGAACAAAGCATGGGCACAACGTGTCTATCCTGAATTAGATGCTGAAGCAGCATACGAAAAATTCATCGATGAATTATTAGATATTGTCCGTGTGGATGGTAATGATCCGATTGAAAACTGGAATCAACATATCCAAAACTTAAGTGAACATGCTAAATATCTACAAAACAAACAGTATTCAGCATTGCACTATATTTCAGAAGGTACAGATTTAACAATCGGCTTGCCTAAGAATCATTTATGGCAAGATGCAACTAGTTTCACAAATGATGGCCAAGAATTCATTGCTAATATCCCGACGGAAGAAGTATTTACAGCCCCAGATCGTAATCGCGTTAACGGCCATGTGACAAATAAACTTCCACTTAGCTATAACGGAACACTGATCGATGGCTTTACCCTTACATTTAAAGATGGCAAAGTTGTAGATTTTTCTGCTGAAAAAGGGGAAGAAGTATTACGTGACTTACTTGATACTGATGAAGGTTCAAGATATCTAGGGGAAGTCGCGTTAGTTCCAGACGATTCACCGATTTCAAATCGTAATCGTGTCTTTTATAACACATTGTTAGATGAAAATGCTTCTTGTCACATCGCATTAGGTGCTGGTTATCCATTTACAATTATCGGCGGTACAGAAATGACGCGTGAACAATTAACTGAAGAAGGCTTAAATGACGCGTTTATTCATGAAGACTTCATGATAGGCAGTGCAGACCTAACTATTTATGGTATCACGCAAGATGGGGAAGAAGAGATTGTGTTTAAAGACGGTAACTGGGCTTACTAAACAACATTAATCAATTCATAAAGGAGATCTATTGTGGAACGAAGAGAAAGAAAACCAATGTCAGCATCAAAAACGATAAAAGATCGTCAAGTATATCCGCAAGATACGAATCATCATCATACTATGTTCGGTGGACTTTTAATGGCGAACATAGATGAAATTGCGGCAATCTGCGCTATGAAACACAGCAGTACGCCAGTCGTTACAGCTTCTACAGATTCAGTGGACTTTTTATTACCTATCCGTAATGGAGATATTATCTCGTACGAAGCAATGGTTTCGTATGCAGGTTCAAGTTCAATGGAAGTTTGTGTACAAATCATTCTGCAAGATATCATTAATGATAAAAAACATATGGCAGCACTTAGTTTCTTAACGTTTGTGGCGCTAGATGAAAACGGCAAACCAACAGAAGTACCAGATGTTTATCCTGAAGGAGAAATCCAAGAATGGTTCCATAGTACTGCACCAGCACGTGTGAAGCGCAGAAAAGAACGTCGTCAAGAAAGTAAAGACACTTTAGAGTTCTTAACAAGAAGACGACATATTGAATAAAATAAATAATTAAAAATGGCATCTCAACACAAAATTTAGTGTCGAGATGCCATTTATTATTGTTTTAGTTATTGTTGTTGAAAGATGCGATGCATCATTTTTTCTTTCTCACGAAAATCTGTATTTGGATAGTACATATTTTTAACAAGTAGGTTCGGTCCTAAACAATGAACCGGTGCACAATGACAATTTAAGCTTTGTGCCAAGTCTGAAGCGAGCCATTTATCGAAAACGTCTGTGAGGCGATCAGTTTGAATATTAGAAATAGAACCTGTCTCATCGCCGAAGTCCGTCACAATCACATCGCCAGTAAACACATTAACATTTAAACGGCTACGACCATCAGGGTCATTACGTAAGCTGACGTTTTTCGCTGAACGCAGTTGTTTGAATAATTGTGCATCATCTTTATCTTGAATACAAGGATAAATCGGTAATGTGCCAAATAACATCCATACAGATTCATCACGAATTTCTAAAAGGTGACGAATCGTTTCTTTGATTTCTTTTAAACTTAATACGTTAAGCTGACTCGCAAAGTCAGAAGGATACATCGGATGGATTTCATGACGGCTGCATTTCATATCGTTAACGACTTCACGATGAATTTTCTCTAGGTAAGGTTTTGTACTTTGGTTTAACATCGTTTCAGCAGAAACAAACATGCCTTGTTCAGATAATGTTCTAGAATTCTCAATCATTTGTTCATAAAGTTTAAGTTTTGCTTTAAGGGGCGGCTGTTTTTCCATTGCACCGAATCCAACCGTTGCGAATTCGTCTGTTGTACCCCAGTTGTGTGAAATGTGCATCACGTCTATGTATTCAGCAATATCTAAATAACGATCCTGCGGTAAAGTTAAATTAGAATTCATTTGTGTATAAATACCACGGTCATAAGCGTATTTCAATAACGGTTTAACCACATTTCGAATCGATTTCTTTGAAAACATCGGTTCACCGCCGGTAATAGAGAGGGTACGTAAATTTGGAATTTCGTCTAAACGTTTAAACATTAATTCCATTGGAAGCGGTTCTGGATCTCTTGTTTGTAGCGTATAACCGACAGCACAGTGACTGCAGCGCATATTACATAAATTTGTAGTCGTGAATTCAATATTGCTTAATTGCAGGCTGCCGAACGATTCAACATCGTTATAAGCCTCCCAAGGATCATTAGTAATCGTAATCGGCTTTTTAATATTCGTAGATTGGCCAATCATAATTTTGCCTTCTTTCTATACAATGTATTTCTTAATTAAAAAAGGGTAATGTGAAATGAAAGAATCAAATCACAAAAGATGAGTCATTCCATATTATTAATATTCTAGTGAATTTTGTCAATCGCATGTTAGAATAGGATTATATTTTTAAAGAAGTAGCCTTATCATGAAAATGAGCGAAAATGAATTAATTACGAACATTAAAACGAGATTATCTGAATTTGTAGATGAAATTGATCATGTGGATCCAGATAAAGTCAGTGTTGAAGATGTTGACGAATGGATTGGTTTACTGGACCAATTAGAAGAAAAAGTAAAACTTTATCAACGTGAGAAGTAAGGTCTCATACTTTCTATGTTTAAATAATGATTTTTCTGTCTATACAATAAGTACAATCAAAGACAAAAGAAATTCTGATTACAATTTAATTGTATAGAATAGAAAGGTGATAAATGAATGGCACAAACAGTAGCAATTATTTTAGGTAATGACTTTGAGGATATTGAATTAACTAGTCCAAAAGAAGCAATCGAAGAAGCAGGCTACAATACAGTGATTATCGGCTCAGAAGCTGGAGAAGAAGTTGTAGGTAAACATGGTACAAAAGCTAAAGTTGATGTAGATATCGGCTCAGCTGAACCAAGCGACTATTCAGCACTATTAATTCCTGGCGGATTCTCACCAGACCATTTACGCGGAGACGTAGAAGGAAGATATGGTACATTCGCAAAAGCATTTATCAAAGAAGATGACCCAATCTTTGCGATTTGCCATGGTCCACAAGTATTAATTGATACTGATGATTTAAACGGCCGTACGTTAACAGCAGTATTAAACGTACGTAAAGACCTAGAAAACGCAGGTGCACATGTTAAAGATGAATCAGTAGTAATTGATAATAATCTTGTAACAAGCCGTACACCTGATGATTTAGATGATTTCAACAAAGCAATTGTTGACACATTAAAAAACAATGACAAATAAGCAATGATCAGCTTAGCCGGAGTATCTATGAGATATTCCGGTTTTTTACATATGTAGGTGTATTGATGTGTACTACTCAAGACCGATTTTGTATCAAAACGTATAATTCTTATTTCATATCAAACAGTTCTCAATTATAATATGTGTGAAATACTAAAAAAAGATTGAGGAGATCTGTGTATGAAAAGAAGCGAAAGGCTATCGAGGTCTCACCATGAGACAACAAGAGGCACACAGAATACACCCCATTATAATACTTATTATCAACCCGTAGGTACACCGCCGAGAAAAAGAAAAAGCAAAGGGTTATTTTTAAAATTACTTATTGGACTTATTATTGTTATTGCACTCTTCTTTGGTGTAATGTATGCATTATCATCACGTGCTAATGTAGAGGACTTAAAAACAATTGAAAATAAATCTACGTTTGTTCCGATAAATGATATGCCAAATTATACTAAGGGTGCATTTATTGCTATGGAAGATGAACGATTCTATGACCATGGTGCATTTGATGTTAAAGGTATATTCAGGGCCTTATTCACGACGTTAAGTGATCAATCGGTACAAGGCGGCAGTACAATCAGCCAACAAGTTGTTAAAAATTATTATTATGGAAATGAACAAAGTTTTACACGAAAAGTAAAAGAAATTTTGGTTGCATCGCGTATGGAACGTGAATATTCTAAAGAAGAGATATTAAGTTTTTACGTTAATAATATTTATTTTGGTGATAATCAATATACAATTGAAAGTGCCGCAAACCATTACTTTGGTAAAACTACTGTCGCAAACAGTCAAAACATGCCGACGATTACTGTGCTGCAAAGTGCTATACTCGCAAGTAAAATCAATGCGCCAAGTGTATATGACGTTAATAACATGTCGCAGAACTATATTAACCGAGTCAAAATCAATTTAGAAAAAATGAAGCAACAAGGATATATCAATGATGAACAATATAAAACGGCATTAGCTCAATTAGGTGTTTAATGTGATTTAAGGCAATCAGAAAATATAGCTGCATTGCCTTTTTGTATGCCGTTTATTCGAAAAGAATAATGTATGTTTCTTGTGTAAATTCAGGAGGTTTATGCTATTAAAGTACATACATTTGTTTTACAATATATAGCGAATACCGTTATGAAATAAAGAGAAGAGGTGAGACCATGCCTAAAATTACAATGATTGAAGTTCAAAAGAAAAATAAAGAGCGTTTTAACTTATACCTAGATGGTGCCTTTGAAATGGGTATCGATATGGATACTTTGGTACACTTTAATTTAAAGAAGGGCGATGCGCTCACTGCTGAAGATATGATGCATATTCAAAAGTATGAACATTACCGCTTAGGATTACATTACGCTGTTCAATATCTTTCTTACCGTAAAAGAACTGAACAAGAGGTTATTTCGCACTTACAAAAACACGAAATAAATGAAACCGCAATTGCAGAAGTGATTGCGTATTGTCATCAAGAAGGCTATATTGATCATCAAGATTATGCGGAGAGTTTAAAAAACACCATGATTCGCACAACTGACAAAGGGCCTGAAATTTATAAACAAAAGCTTTATAAAGCTGGAGTGGAAAAGAACATTATAGAAGATTATGGTGAACGTTATGAACAGGAACAACCGCTTGAAGATATCATTGCACTTGCAGATAAATTGATGCATCAAAAGAAAGGGCCGATGAAGAAGCGGACAGATAAGGTGAAGCAATCATTACTTCAAAAAGGCTATTCATTCGAAATGATAAATGAAGTGATGCAAGCTTTGGACTTTGAACCTGATACAGATGAAATTGATGCATTATTGCAAAAGGAATTAGAAAAAGTGTATCGTAAAAATGAACGTAAGTATAGCGGTCAACAACTTGTGATGAAAACAATAGAAGCACTTCTCAGAAAAGGCTATGAGTATGATACAATTAAAGATAAATTAAGAGAAAGCGGGATTAGCGATGACTGAGAAAAGTTTAAGCGAAATGACTAAAAGTGAAATTTTAAACGAGATACAAAAATATAAAGAAAAAATGCGTAAAGCAGAAATGAACGGTATTTTAAATGAATATGATGTCTACCGTACAAAAGTCATCATTGCGGAAAGTTACTTAGTTGATACAGATAAAATTGAATTCGGTAAACTTTATGAATTAAATGATGGTACAAAACGTTATATGCGTGTAGATCGTTTGAAAGGTGTCTTTGCATGGGGCAAAATCCTACATAGCGGACTAAGTGAAGAAGGCATCCCAGTCGCATTATTAAAACTTTAGAAGGATGTAGAAATTATGGCGAGTTCGATTGTATTAAAATTACTGAATATTACACATTATTATCGTAAAAAGAATAGAAAAAAATGGTATCTGCCTTATGGCTATGATGCTGAAGATATCGAATTGAACAATGTGTCGCTTCACTTATATCAAGGAGAATCACTAGGTATTATAGGGGAACCAGGCGCCTCGAAAACATTAATCGGCAGAATTTTAGCGGGAGAAGTCAAACCGGATAAAGGGCGCATCAGACGTAACGGCAGTTTATATTTCGGAGATATCGAGGACAAACATTTACATGAAGAAACCGTAACTGCTTTTGTTCAAAATGCAGTGGAGTTATTTACATATAAAGTTTCTGGACATAAAGTCGAACAAATTTTGCGCTATGCAGATCTTTTTGAAGTGAAGGATAAATTAGTTTATCAATTGACGGATCGAGAGTATGCCCAATTAATTGTAAGTTTAGCACGCACTTCTAAAGCAGATATCATTATTTTCAATCATGTGTTAAGTGAGTTAGATGATGCCTTTATGAATAAAGCTTCTACATTATCACAAGATTACATAGATGATGAACTTACAATGATTACAATCGATGATAATTTAGAAGTTATCCAAGCAGTATGTAACTATGCAGTCTGGATTTCGCATGGTCAATTACGTATGGAAGGGCCATTAAGTCGTGTATTACCTGCATTTAGAGAACATGAACGAGATCGTAAGTCTTTAAAAACAGAAGAAGAAAAAGCCCAATTTGATGTTGATTGGAAAGAAAAGCGTACACGTATTCCTGAAATGTCTTATAATTTCAAGCGAATTGAACGTTATAAACATGCTAAACCGACTCCTTTCCTTGCACGTGTTATCGGTTGGAGTGTTTTATTGCTAGTCGGCTTTATTTTTACAGCCGTCCTGTTGTTCAACAATTTAGGAATTGTGCACTTTGCGCAGAATACGGAACAAAGTAAATTACAGGCTCAGAAAAAAGGTGTCTTTGATGAGACATTGACCTACGGTATTGTGATGAATCATGATATTGAAGTTAAAGGTATCGATCATCATAACAAGGTGAAATTACCTAAGTACACATTCGTGACTATTACTGGAGAAAATGATAATAAGTACCGACTGGTGATAGATGATAAATCATACGTGACAGGCAAAAATAAATTGTATCATTTTAATCCAGCAGGCCTTTATGAATATCACAGTAAAGATTCACTTGAAGATTATATGAAGTCTAATTATATTAATTATATAGATTTCTATAATAGCCATTTAGGACAAACACATAAAAAAGCAGTCAAAAGTTTAGTCCCTAAAAAAGATCAACGTTTTGTTGCACCAGTCACACAACAACCTGTAGATTTATTGTTTAGTGACAACGATCATTTAACAGGTTTTGTATTCCCGATTGTTGAAAAAGACAAGTTAAAAGATAAGTTTGATATCAAAGGGGATTACTGGGTAACGAAATCAGGCAATGGATACTTTATTGCTGATTTGAAAGATAATAAATGGATTTATATAGAATTGTAGGTGAGACCATTTGATAGATAAATTAATAAATTTTTATTATAGCTTGCCGCAAATGATGAAACAGTTAATGGGAAGCTTGAAGCGGAATTGGAGATGGCTTGCGGTTCCGCTTGTAGCTTCAGTATTATTATTACTTGTCATGCTGTTGTTTTTAAAAATCATTAATGCGACAGAAGAAACACAAGCTGTGTGGTATTATCGCTTCATCGGTTTCATCACACTATCTTGGACACTTGCTACATTATACTTTAATACAATGCGTTATCGCAGAGACTATTATGAATATAAAAACTATGATTATCCCACATCATTTAAAACCATTGTCTATACTTTGATTTTTTCAATAGGACTATTGCTTTCTATTGCATTAGTCGTCTTGGTTAAACCTGTGAATTTAGACAGTTCATTTTGGGCAATTGGTTTTTACTGGATAATGTGGAATCTATTTGTGATGATTGTATCGCAGGTCCTTGGCTTAGTGAGAATGATCAGTCGTTATCATATTTTCGATATGGCACTTTATATCGTGTTTGCGCTCATGTTTATCATCGTACCTATTTTCTTTATTCCTGGAGCACATAAATCCATTTGGATGCACATCTTAATGTTAAATCCACTCTTTTATTTAGTGTCTGGTATTGAGGATGCAGTCATTATTGGTATTAACAGTCTAGGAAATATACCTTATCATTTCTTTTTCATTGTGTGGTTAGGTATCGCAAGTTTATTGTTGTATATTTTAAGACCGCATATTGCGTATGAGAAATTTAGAATGACTACCAATCGTTCTATTCATTTAAAAAATACTGCTGAACCTGAAAAAGTAAAAAATACGAATTTTGATCATTAAGCTTATTCAACAATTACAAAGTAAAATAAAACGAGAACAAAGTGTAATAGATACATTTTGTTCTCGTTCTTTTATTAATGCGTATAAAGTTTTTTCATCAATTTCTGCTCACTGAAGACCCAACCTGTATAAGAGTGGGTGATATTTAATGCTTGGTCTAAGTGAACAATCGCTACGAAAGAATAATGGTCTTTGTTTAAGTAACGTAAGTCGATGAAGCGGACCTCAAGAATGTTATCGCTTAAACGACGTGTATCCCATCTGTAAATTGAAGAAAAGTTTAAAAATGCTTTGATATTAGGGTCATTGCGCAATACCTGCATTAATTCTTCATCTGGGAACGGCTGACGTTTTACTTTATCTGCGAAAACTACGTTTGTACCGTAACTGCGTCCAACATAATCATGCGTTTGTGTTTGAACGGCTACACGCCATTCCATAAATTTCATAGTTGGCGCCACAAATACTTTTACTAAGTGCGCATCATCTTGACTGCTGACCATGCGTAAGACACGTTTTCTTATGGTAGCTTGGAAGATAAAACGTACAATGTAATAAATGACCAATACAATGAAAATTGGAATGTACACGGCAAAGGCGTTTAAACCGAAAGCCCATAGTACAATACCTAAACACCATAGAATAAAGATGTAAGGGTCAAAGGTATTTATAACACTGAGTTGTATCCATTTATTTGAGAAAGGCCGCAATGCTTGCGTGCCATAGGAATTAAATATATCTACAAAGACGTGTAAAAAGACTGCAAGTTGTGCCCATAACCAAATATGCAATGGATTAATATGGCTGAAAAAGGTAAAAACAAGTAAGGTAATAAGTATCGGCCATAAAATAGTAAAAGGTATTGAATGTGTGATACCTCTATGATTAGATATATAAGCAGCATTGTTTTTTAGTTTCAATACAGTGTCACTGTCAGGAATCAAAGAGCCTGCGATTAAGGTTGTTGCCGCAGCACCGAAGTGATCTGACAGAGCGGGGTCATGCATGGCTAGTGCTGTAAGCCCAATGCCCATGACAATATGTGTACCTGTATCCATAATTGTTCACTCATTTCAATTAATCTTACATATAGTATAAAACATAATGACAAATAACTAAATCAATTCAACCTTAAATAAAGGGTGTGTTGACGAGAGAGAAGGAGAACTGTTGCGGAATGAAACAGCAGAATAGTTTCAAAAAAGATTTATTAGAGTGGTTTGATAAAAACCAACGTGAAATGCCTTGGCGTGAAACGACGAACCCTTATTATATTTGGATTAGTGAAGTCATGCTGCAGCAAACACAAGTCAAAACAGTTATAGATTATTATCATCGTTTTACAGAACGTTTCCCGACAGTTGAAGAATTAAGCGAAGCGTCTCAAGATGAAGTTTTAAAATATTGGGAAGGGTTAGGTTATTATAGTCGTGCACGTAACTTTCATCATGCAGTGCAAGAAGTTGCGACGAAATACAATGGAAGTGTACCAAGCAATCCGGATTTGTTTGCACGATTAAAAGGTGTTGGCCCTTATACACAAGCAGCTGTTATGAGTATTGCGTTTGATTTGCCTTTACCAACAGTTGATGGCAATGTGTTTCGTGTTTGGTCTCGATTAAATAATGACTTCAGTGATACGACCAAACAATCAGTACGTAAAAAGTTTGAAAACGAATTACGTCCTTATGTATCAACACAAGCGGGTCAGTTCAACCAAGCTATGATGGAACTTGGTGCATTGATTTGTACACCGAAATCACCGCTTTGTTTATTATGTCCAGTCCAACCACATTGCGAAGCGTTGGAAGAAGGGACAGTGGATCAATTACCTGTCAAACCTAAAAAAATTAAAAAGAAGACTATTAAACAGAATTGTTATGTCATATATAATCAGCACGATGAAGTGTTAATTGAACAACGTACTGAAAAACTATTGCATGGGATGTGGGAGTTTCCAATGTATGAAGCTTCTCATAGTGAAGAACAGCTTCATGACTTATTACAACAAGATGTCTCTATCAGTGACGACCCAATTTATACATTAAAACATCAATTCACGCATTTAACTTGGGATATACAGGTATATCAAGTCGATGATGTACTTGATGAAACACAAATTCAATTGGACGAACGTTTTATATGGATGCGATTAGAAGATAGAGAGCGCTATAACTTCCCAGCATCGATGCATAAAGTATTAAACTATTTAACTAAGAAGTAGTTAAGTCTGAGTTTAAAAGGGCATTATGTTATAATTGTGAATGTGAAAAATAGCCAGGAGGAGGTGTGGAACATGGTAAAAGAGTCCATACCGAAAGAAGGAGAACGCATTAAAATTCAAAGTTACAAGCACGATGGCAACATTCATAGAGTTTGGTCAGAAACTACTATTTTAAAAGGGACAGACCATGTTGTGATTGGGGGCAATGACCACACGCTTGTAACCGAAAGCGATGGACGTACATGGATTACTAGAGAACCAGCAATCGTCTATTTCCACTCGGAATATTGGTTTAATGTCATCTGTATGTTCAGAGAAGACGGTGTGTATTATTATTGCAACTTATCTTCACCTTTTGTGTGTGATGAAGAAGCATTAAAATATATTGATTATGATTTAGATGTTAAAGTTTATCCTAATGGTAAATATCATTTGTTGGATGAAGATGAATACCAACAACATATGCAGCAGATGAATTACCCTAAAGATATTGATGCGATTTTACGCAGAAATGTTGATATCTTACAACAATGGATTGAACAGAAGAAAGGCCCATTTGCGCCAGACTTCATTAAAGTTTGGAGAGAACGTTTTAAAAAGCTAAGACAAGGTTAGCATATCAAGCAGATTGCTTTATTACGTCTTGTGTTTTTAATTATAATAACTTTGGTATGAATAACAATCGTAATACGAGGTTGGGACAGCGCAATAATATGTCTCGCCTCGTTGATTTATTTCGCATTACAAAAGGATAGAAAGGGAGGATTGCCTCAATGATACGCAGGTATTTAAAGTTTGTTAAGCCGTATAGATGGCGGATAGCAGCTACCATTATTATCGGTATCATTAAATTCGGCATTCCGATGTTGATTCCATTATTAATCAAATATGTAATTGATGATGTTATCAACAATCCGAGCATGGGCATGCAAGACAAATTAAGCCACTTGGGTATCGCAATCGGGATTGCCTTTTTTATATTTGCAGTTGTACGTCCGCCGATAGAATACTTGCGCCAATATTTAGCGCAGTGGACCAGCAACAAAATACTTTATGATATTCGTAAACGTCTTTATGACCACTTGCAAGCACTCAGTGCACGCTTCTATGCCAACAACAAAGCAGGTGAAGTGATTTCACGTGTCATCAATGACGTTGAGCAGACTAAAGACTTTATCTTAACAGGGCTGATGAACATCTGGTTAGACTGTGTGACGATTGTAATTGCGCTGTCTATTATGTTCGTGCTTGATGTTAAATTGACATTAGCCGCTATGATTATATTCCCGTTCTACATTTTAACGGTTTATTACTTCTTCGGCAGATTACGTAGTTTAACACGTGAAAGATCACAAGCATTAGCAGAAGTACAAGGTTTCTTACATGAACGTGTTCAAGGGATTTCAGTTATTAAAAGTTTTGCGATTGAACAAAATGAAGCACAAAACTTTGATAAGAAAAACAGTAAATTCTTACATCGTGCCTTTAAACACACACGTTGGAACGCTTATTCATTTGCTGCAATTAATACGGTAACAGATATTGGTCCGATCATCGTAATAGGTGTGGGCGGTTATTTAGCAGTCACAGGTTCAATTACAGTTGGTACATTAGCAGCTTTCGTCAGTTATTTAGAACAACTTTTCGGACCTTTACGTCGTCTAGTTTCTTCATTTACAACATTGACACAAAGTTTCGCATCTATGGACCGTGTCTTCCACTTATTAGATGAAGATTATGATGTAAAAGATAAACCGTATGCAAAACCAATCAAAATCACAGAAGGCAATATCGCATTAGATTATGTATCTTTCCGATATAATCCGCATGCGCCTAAAGTGTTGGATAACATCACATTAAATGTCAATCATGGAGAAACCGTCGCGTTTGTGGGAATGTCCGGCGGAGGTAAATCAACGTTGATTAATTTGATTCCTCGATTCTATGATTCGACAGATGGAACAATCACTATAGATGGTTATAATGTAAAAGATTTCTTATTATCTAGCTTGCGTGAGCAAATCGGTTTAGTTCAGCAAGATAATATCTTGTTCTCAGATACAATTAGAGAAAATATCTTGCTTGGTAAACCAGGTGCGAGTGATGAAGATGTGATTGAAGCGGCTAAGCTCGCAAACGCACATGATTTTATTATGAGCATGCCTGAAGGCTATGAAACAGAAGTAGGGGAACGTGGCGTGAAATTATCTGGTGGTCAGAAACAACGTATTTCACTTGCACGTATCTTCTTAAATAATCCACCGATTATTATTTTAGACGAGGCAACAAGTGCATTAGACTTAGAAAGTGAAGCAATCATACAAGAAGCTCTAGCGCATTTAAGTGAAAATAGAACAACTTTAATCGTTGCCCATCGTTTATCTACGATTACACATGCAGATAAAATTGTTGTGGTTGAAAATGGACAAATTATTGAAGTGGGTACGCATCAAGAATTATTAGCTAAACAAGGTGCATATCACCATCTCTATACAATTCAAGATTTATAATAAAGAAAGAGCAGAAACGCCTCAATGGAGGTTCGTTTCTGCTCTCTTTTTATAGATCTAAGTCTTCTTCTTCAATTTCGATATTGGAATCATCTGTATGGTATTGGAAATAACTCATGACTAAACGGTCTAAATGTTCCAAATCATAACTGAATTCTTCAATTGCTGAAATAATCTGCATGACATTTGAAATGGAATACTCAGATGTTTCAGTGTTCAGGAGCATTTCATTTTTAAATGCTTCCATTAACTCAATTTTTTGCGGTATGTCTACAGGTGCTTGGAAATTCTCGAAATCGTGTCTTGCTTTTTGAGCAATACTTAACATGATTTGATCATATGAAGTCATTAAATCATCTAATTCAAATTTAATTTGTAAACGAAGTTCTGTACTCATGTTATGCAAATCATGTTGATAACGATGCATGCGTCTTAAAACATCATAAGCACTTTTAGTCGTCGTTACGACTTGTTTAAAGATGATTTTCTTACGATTTAATTCTGGCCAGTTCTTTCTAAAGAAGGGACGTTCTTCTTTATAGTAATTAAACAGCTGCTCTAGATTTTTCAAACGTTCTTTAATACTCTTAGTATCTTCTTTAACATGATAAAATTCTGTCGTATCATTAATGACCAGTTTAATCCAAATGAAAATATCAGATGCGATATTCATTGAATTATAATAGAGCTTTGTTTCGTATTTAGGAGGGAAGAAGGCGACATTTACAGTGAAAGCACTGAAGACACCAATCATCACTAATACGAAACGATAAAACGCTGATGCATAGAAGTTACCTGTTTCTCCGCCTTGCCCCATAATGATAAGGGCAGTAACTGTAGCTAATGTTGCAACGTGTTGTAGTTTTAATTGGAATAACAATGCAATTAAAACGATGACAGTTGCACCCATGATGATAATACTATCGCCAAACAAACTAACCATCGATACAGACAAAATAGCACCGATTAAGTTACCTTGAAACTGTTCTTTAATAGTTTTGTATGACCGATATACACTTGGCTGCATTGCTACAATTGCACCAATACCTGCTACGGTAGGAATGCCTGCACTCTTAGGCAGTAATGATGCAATTAACATCGCTAGGACAATCGCAATACCTGTTTTAAATATTCTTGCACCTAGTTTCAAATGAGTGTGCTCCTTTATTCCTATTTATGCACATTTGCTTGGAAGTGTGTTCCAAAAACAAAAACGTATATTAAAGTTTATACACCGAATGCACGCGTTTTTCAAGTTTATTTCATTTGAGAGAATGCATAATCTGCAGCGCGAAGTGTTTCTTCGATATCTTCATCTGTGTGTTCTGTTGTTAAGAACCAAGCTTCGAATTTAGAAGGTGCTAAGTTGATACCTTGATGCAACATTAATTTAAAGAATTTCGCGAATGCATCACCATCAGAATTTTCTGCTTGGTCATAATGCGTAACTTTTTCATCTGTGAAGTAGAGTGTTAATGAACCATAGACACGGTTAACTGTAGCTGTGATACCATGTTTTTCAATTAATTCATTTAAACCATCTTCTAATTTTTTGCCAAGACGATCTAATTCTTCATAGACACCTTCTTGTTCTAACACTTCTAATAATGCGATACCTGCTTTCATTGAAAGTGGGTTACCAGCCATTGTTCCTGCTTGATATGCAGGCCCTAAAGGTGCAACTTGTTCCATAATATCTTGACGTCCGCCGTAACCGCCGATTGGTAAGCCGCCACCGACGATTTTGCCGAATGCTGTTAAGTCAGGGTATACGTTCAACAAGTCTTGTGCTGCGCCGTAGTGGAAGCGGAATGCAGTGATGACCTCATCATAGATAACAAGTCCGCCGTATTGATGTGTAATTTCATTTACTTCTTCAAGGAAGCCGGGAAGCGGTTCAACCATACCGAAGTTACCAATAATCGGTTCAACTAATACTGCAGCGATTTGGTCGCCCCAATGTTTCATAGCTTCTTTGTAAGATTCGATATCATTGAAAGGTACTGTAATCACTTCTTGAGCTACGCTTTTAGGTACGCCAGCTGAATCTGGAGAACCTAATTGAGAAGGGCCGCTACCTGCAGCAACAAGTACTAAATCTGAATGGCCGTGATAAGAACCAGCAAATTTAATAATTTTATCGCGGTTTGTGTAAGCACGTGCGACACGAATTGTAGTCATGACTGCTTCAGTACCAGAGTTGACAAAACGCATTTTTTCTAAAGATGGAATTGCTTCGCGCAATTTTTTAGCAAATTCGATTTCTAGCTCAGTTGGTGTACCATAAAGGACACCTTTAGCTGCTTGTTCTTGAATAGCTTTAGTAATGTGTGGATGAGCATGTCCAGTGATAATTGGACCATAAGCTTGAAGATAATCGATGTAACGATTGCCATCAACATCATATAAATATTGACCTTTGCCTTCTTTCATTACTACCGGTGCACCGCCGCCAACTGCTTTATAAGAACGAGAAGGGGAGTTGACACCACCAAGGATGTATTCGTCTGACAAACTTTGAAGTCGTTCGCTTTCAGTGAATTTCATTTTTTATCAACCTCTTTTAATTTAATATTTCCGTTTACTATCGTATCATATAATTAACTATAAGAAGAAAAAGGTGAGCATATGTTGAAAAAAGGAGACAAATTCCCTGAATTTGCATTAGAAAATCAAGATGGAGAAGTCATTACTAACGACACAATTAAAGGCAGAAAGGCAATTCTTTATTTCTATCCAAGAGATAACACACCTGGATGCACAACAGAAGCTTGCGATTTCCGTGATAACATGGCAATGTTTAACGACTTGGATATTGCAGTATACGGAATCAGCGGAGATTCTAAAAAGAAACATCAAAACTTTATCGCAAAACATGATTTGAACTTCGACTTGCTTGTAGATGAAGATTATAAATTATCAGAAGCAACAGGCGTGTACCAATTGAAGAAAAGTTTTGGCAAGGAATCTATGGGCATCGTAAGAACTACATTTGTAGTGGATGAAAATGGTGTCGTAGAACACGTGATTGAAAAAGTTAAAGTAAAAGAACAAATGGATCAATTAAAAGAAATGTTGGGGTGAAGTGCGTGAAGGTTCTTTCATTAAATAGATTAAAAGACTCAGAGCAGTTATTGGAAGAAACTTTTCCAGAAGTAGAATTTGTATTTCGTAAAAATGTAGATGAAATAGAAGATAAAGATAAACAAGATGCAGATGTTGTGATTGGCTATAGTGGGAAAGCTGATCAAGCTTTCTTTGAAGGTATGCCTAATTTAAAGTTTGTGGCTTGGTACGCTGCAGGAGTTAACTCATTACCATTACAATACTTTGCTGAACGTGATATTGTATTGACAAATGCATCAGGTATTCATGCAAAACAAATGAGCCAGTTTGTATTTGCATATATTTTAGATGACTATAAACAAATGAGAGTATCTAGACAAAATCAAGATAACAAAGTTTATGATTCTAAAATTACTGGCAGACGTGTAGATGGAGATACATTACTAATTTTAGGTACAGGTAATATACCAAAACAGATTTCAAAACTGGCACAAGCATTTGAAATGAAGATTATAGGTATCAATACAACTGGACATGATGTTGAAGGTTTTGATGAAGTATATCCTTTAAATGAACTTGATCAAGTGTTGCCTAAGGCAGATGTTGTTGTCAATGTGTTACCAGAAACTGAAGAAACGTATCATTTATTAGGAGATAAGCAATTTGATGCAATGAAAGATAGCGCATTATTTATTAACATTGGTAGAGGTACTATTGCTTCAGAGAAAACAATTGTTAAAGCATTAAATGAAGAAAAAATCCGACATGCTTATTTAGATGTATTTGAAAAAGAACCACTTTCAGAAGATAATCCACTTTATGAATTGGATAATGTGAGTATTACAGCGCATATTACAGGAAATGGTAAAGAGAATTTTAAAGAAGCATCTCAAATATTCATTAGAAACTTCAAACATTTTCTAAATAATGGAGATGTCATTGAGAATAAAGTGGATTTATCAAAAGGTTATTGATAAAATAATGTGCCAACATTGACATTTCAATGGTTCTACCGTTATATTAATATTAAGTAATAATTATTATTAAGTAGAAAGACGGTGGATTAGATGAGTGCAGAAATGGAATCTATTGAGCATCAATTAGAGGACTCTATTGCATCTTTAAGAAATGCCGGAATCAGAATTACACCGCAAAGACAAGCCATTCTTAGATTTTTGATTTCAAGTGAAACTCATCCAACAGCAGATGAAATTTATCAGGCACTGTCACCAGATTTTCCAAACATAAGTGTTGCGACGATATACAATAACTTACGTGTGTTTAAGAAAACAGGAATTGTGAATGAATTGACTTATGGAGATGCATCTAGTCGCTTTGATTTTAATACACATAATCATTATCACGTCATTTGTGAGAATTGCGGTAAGATAGTAGATTTTCATTATCCGCAATTACATGAAGTTGAACAATTAGCTCAACATGTGACAGGTTTTAAAGTGTCACATCACAGAATGGAAATTTATGGGTTATGTCCAGAATGCCAAAGTAAAGAACAATAAACATTATTACCATTAATATGAAAGCTGAATGTCGTAGGGCATTCAGCTTTTTTGATTGATCAATTGAATTTTAACGTTTTGTAAAGAAACGAAAAGTAATACATATACTATATTCGAGATGATTAGATAAAATGAACAAAGTATTAGTACACTCAAAGGGTAAGAAGGTCGGACATCTAATTACACCATATACAGCAATAATCTCATAT
>NZ_PZGG01000041.1 GCF_003043455.1 Staphylococcus simulans
TCCTGAAGTAGAAGGAATAATTAAAGATAAAATTTGTACTAAGATAAAGACAAAAATATTCATACGTTTTCCAGACGTACATTTCGCTTCAATCCAACGAATCAAACGATCTAATAAACCACTTGTTTCTACAACGCCGCCAATAATAAACGCCCCAATCATTAACCAAATCACATGTTCTTCTAATGATTGATACAAGATATCTTGGGGCATCCCTAATAAAATTCCTAAACATAAGACCAGCATCGCTGATAAACCTGCTGGCATTTTACTAAAAATAAATAATCCCAAAGATAACACAAACAAAGCCACACTCAATTGCCCTAAATAAGACAAATTTGTTTCTAAAAACAGCCATAGCGTGAAAATAAGATAAAGAATGGCTGCGATTAATTTAGAATAACTCATATTTAAAGTACAAAGTGTCTTTGTTTAGATGTGTTGTTTATACGTGACTTTGTTTGGTTCATTTTCATACCGATTTGAATTGAGTGATAAATATTACGTGCGCATTCTTCAAGCCATTTTGATGCATATTCAATAGAGACATCTAAACTTGAAGGTTGTTTAATAATACTGTGAAAGGCATTAATACCGCTTTGATAGTTGAATTCTGCATCTTGTCCGATAGTACCTGCTAATGCAATGACAGGTGTATCATATTTTTGCGCTATTCTTGCGACTTCAGCTGGAATTTTACCATTTGGTGTTTGAAAATCTAAACAACCTTCTGCTGTGATAACTAAATCAGCTTGTGCGATAACAGGTTCAATATGCAGATATTGTTGAATAAGTTCGAAACGAGGATGCAATGTCGCGTTCGCAAAGGCAATTAAACCTGCACCTAGTCCACCAGAAGCACCGGAACCTTGTTGATAAGCCACTGATTGTCCTGTTGTACGTTCTATCAAACGCGCTAAGTGTTCAAGGTTGTCTGATAGATGATCAACTTCTTTTGGACTTGCACCTTTTTGCGGACCGAATACTCTTGCGACACCTTTTGGTCCACATAAAATATTTGACCAATTGACTGCGACATCAATCGGAGTATCCAATACGCGCGAATCAATTTGAGAGACATCTATATCATGAATACGGTCTATTTCACCGCCGCCATGGATAAATACTGTTTCACCTTTATAATCCTTAAAGCGTACACCAATTGCTTGTGCCATACCGACACCGCCATCAGATGTTCCTGAGTCGCCGCAACCGATTAAAATACGCTCAGCGCCATGGTCTAAAGCGTGGATAATTGCTTCACCTACGCCGTAAGTAGAAGTATGAAGCGGATTTCGTTGATGATTCGGTACATGGCGTAAACCCGCTATTGCGGCCATTTCTATTACCGCTACTTTTTGTTTATTCTCATAAAACATACCATAAAAAGTTTTGCGTTTTTGTCCTAATGGATCTTCCGCATTTAAATGATAAAGTTGTCCATTTTTAATTTGTGTGATGGTTTGCGCAAAACCTTCTCCCCCATCTACCATAGGAATCACTTGAATATTTAAACTTTCATCTGCTTCTAGCAGACCTTTTTGAATTGCTGTGCCTACTTCTGCTGAACTCAAGCTTTCTTTAAAGCCTGATGGAATCACTGCAATTTTCATTGTTATAACCTCCTAGTATAAAACCTTACCGTCTATATTAAGGAGGTTAAGTTTGTAAAGAATTAGAGAATTATTAGAATTTAATTAAAAAAACAGCTATGCACCCTGCATAGCTGTCCTTAACTTCATTTTATTAGTCATTTTTATGAAGATCTTGAATCATTCTTTCGATTTTATTACCGTACTCGATTGAGTAATCATATTCGAAGTATAATTCTGGAATTGTTCTTAGACGAAGTCTTGAACCTAATTCCGCTTTAATAAAGCCTCGTGCTTTTTCTAAAGCTTTAAACGTATCGTCTACTTCTTTTTCTTTACCTAATACTGTTAAGTAGACTTTAGCTTGAGATAAATCGTTTGTGACTTGTACGTCAGTGATAGTTAAAAATCCGATTCTCGGGTCTTTAACTTTATTGTTAATAATATCCATCAACTCTTGTTTCAGTTGTTCACCAACGCGTTCTGCTCTCATTTTACTCATGTGTGTTTCACCTCTTTATTTCAACAATGAACGATTGAGTTCAATCCAAGATTATAAACTATAATCGTCCCTTTTACAAAACTTTTCCCTTTATTTATAGAAATTAATCAATATGACACACACAACATGTAAAGTGACAGTTAAGCAGATTAATTTTGCGTAAATGTACAAGTCGCCATTTCAAAACAATCTTTACATTTCATATACATACATCTATGTCTTCTGGTGTGACAGAAGTTAAATCAAAAGATAACCCGGTGCTTTAAAGCTATCACTAGTTTATAAAGCCCCGGGTTTCAATTTCACATTACTTTTCAACGTCATTTAAGACATCTTTGAATTATGAATTGACGTTTCATTTTTTAATTTCATTTCAATATTAAGCTTCTCGTTGTCGTGAACGTTTCATCAAATACGTTAAAATTAATGCTGAAACTGCACCACATAATGCGACCACAATACCGATTTTAAAAATCATTTGGTAGGCAAAGGCTTCGTGTCCTTTAAAAGCATCCAATAAATTACCATTTAATTGATAGACCCAAAAGACTGGTGCATACGCTAAAAATGAACCGACACTCATCGCAGAACCTGAAAAATCCTCTGGCAATTTCAATTCTGAAATCGGCGCAAGCAACACACTTTTTGATAAGAACGTAGTTAGTGACAAGATAACAAGCAAGACAATGCTTAATTGTGTACCAATTTTGAAGTACACGATAACGATTAAAATGACTGCAGATGCTAATAACGCAACACCAATCATTTTCGCTGAAGACTTAAAGACAAAGTCAGAAATTACTCCCGCAATGACTCCTGCGATAACACCCATCAACGCTGTGTTAATGACACCGAAAAATGCGGTTTGTGCTGTTGTTAAGTGATAGACACTTTGTAAGTAAGGCACTGTATAGATTAAAATAATATAGCCCCAATATACAGACATTGCGGTAATCGCTGCTAACCAAACTTTCGGTTGCGTTAATACATACAATAACCCTTTTAAAGCTTTCGCAGATTTATACCCTGTTTCTTGATGGTGCGATTCATCAGCCGCAATCCCATTTTTCGGTACGAATTTCCATATCAAAATAATCATTGGAATCAATAATAAGTTGTATGCTAACATACCGCCTTTTAATACTGCTATACCACTCACCGCAGCCATAATAGCGACAAGCAATAAATTCATCAACATTTCTTGTGCGCGGCGAATCGATTCTAATAAGCCAAAGCCTAAACCTCTATGTTCACGGTCTGTAAAGAAGACTACTCCATTCAGTACTGCAGGCCAGAAGAATGCTTCAACTAACCCCCAAATCACCGCAATCACTTTCAATACCGTAAAACTTGGATTCAAGAATATCACGACACACATCGTAATAAAACGAATCAACATCCCGGTAATCAATAAAGAACGAATGGAAAATCTATTATTAATCCATCCACCAGGAATATAGAAGAACATTGATAAACCGATTAAACTGAAAATCACGCCTAGTTCTGCATTATTAACATGCAGTACTTGTAAAAGTTGGTTGTAAAATGTACCTTTAAAAGCTTCGAATCCTGAATAAATAATTTGTCCAGCAGTGACAACAGAGAGGTATCCTGCCAGTTGTCTCGCATTTCTTAAACCTAATTTATGCATCAGCCAATTCATGTTGTTTTTCCTCCTAGTTGCGGCCTATGTCAAAGCGATTCTTGTAAATGAACTAAATTTTGCGGATAATCCGTAAACACACCATCCACGCCAAAGTTAAAGAGTTGATTGACTCTATCCACATCATTGACGGTATAGACATTTAAAATATAACCATCATCTTTAATACGTCTGACTAAAGCTTCAGTCAAATTGATATCTTCCAAATGCAAAATATGTGTATCACAAAAATCTAAAACTGTACGCCAATCTTCATAAAAAGCACACATTTCATAGAGTACTGCTCTTGGATATTGAGGTATTGCTTCTTGAACTGCTTTAAGTAGCGGAATATTAAAGCTAGAAAATAATATTTCTACTTCAGGATCAAATTTTGGCATTGCTTCAACTAACTGTTTAATTAATGATTTCGCTAATTTTGGGCCATGATTACCTGTAATACCTTTTAGTTCAATATTGACATTTATTTTAGAATCATTCACAAAATCAATAAACTCATCAAACGTTAGAACTTTTTCTTCTTTGAATCGTGGATGGAACCAATAACCTGCACTCGCTTGTTTTATTTCATTAAATGAAGTTTCACTGATTTCTCCTGTAATTGAAGTTGTACGGTCTAAATAATCATCATGAATCATAATCAATTGTTCGTCTGCGGTAATTCCGACATCCACTTCTATCCACTGTAGTTCAGGAATTTCTGCTGCGGCATGATATGAGGCTAACGTGTTCTCAGGTGCGACACTTGGTACACCCCTGTGTCCAAAAATTGTTTTCATAGCTGTTCACCTTCTAGAATATACAATAAGTTGCTGTAGTGTTTTTTAATTACCTTACTCACAACTTGTTAAAAGTTATGTATTATTTCAAGTTAATCATATGCCTATACCACGACTTTTTCAATTAGATTTACGATTTTTATCGAAAATTTACAAAGCGTTTACACGCACTGAATTTCTAAATTTCATATGTATCTTAAATAAAAAAATCCAATCTGAATACAGTGCTTTGACTGTCATCAGATTGGATATTTTATATGCTTTCGTAAATATTATTCTTCGAAAACTAGAATGTTGAAGAAATGCCCATCAATATCTTCAAATGTGAAACCATAGAAACCATCGCGTTCTTTTGGTTGATCGATAATTTTGCCGCCGAAACTTTGTACATCTTCTTTGAGTTGATGTGCTTCTTCTTTCGTATCAACTGATAATGAAATCAATGCATCATTACCATAAGGTACGCGATGAATATATGATTCGAAATATTTCATAGCTACAATCATTATCGGAGAGCCTTTTTCTGCTTTGATACCGAACATCTTACCCTCTTGTTCTGGACGTTCCATAATCTCAAAGCCGATATTTTGATAGAACTTCTTACTTTTTTCTAAGTCTTGGCTTGCAAGATTGAACCAAATATTGTTAACCATACATACACCTCCCAAATATGTTTATAATAGCATCCCTTAATCCATACGAAAAAGCACTCCCGCTTAAGGAAGTGCTTTTATCTAAAATATCAACTTTATCGTTGGATTTCAACCATTTCATATGCTTCGATAATATCATCAACTTTTAAGTCGTTGTATTTTTCGATTGTGATACCGCATTCGTAACCTTTTGCTACTTCTTTGGCATCGTCTTTAAAACGTTTTAACGTATCAAGTTTACCTTCGAAGATAACAA
Source organism: Staphylococcus simulans (assembly GCF_003043455.1). Classification (GTDB taxonomy): domain Bacteria; phylum Bacillota; class Bacilli; order Staphylococcales; family Staphylococcaceae; genus Staphylococcus; species Staphylococcus simulans_A. Next base: position 5,446 of record NZ_PZGG01000041.1, read on the forward strand.
TACCGTCACGGATTACGCGTACACCTGCACTACGTGTGATTTTACCTTCAGTCACGTAACAACCTGCGATTGTACCGACTTTAGAAACTTTGAATGTTTGACGAACTTCAGCTTGTCCGATGACTTTTTCTTCATATTCAGGGTCAAGCATACCTTTCATCGCTGATTCAATTTCTTCAATAACATCGTAAATCACACGGTGTAAACGCAAGTCTACATTTTCTTGTTCAGCTGCACGTTTCGCACCTGAATCAGGACGTACGTTGAAGCCGATGATGATACCATTTGAGGCATTCGCAAGTGTAACGTCAGATTCGTTGATGGCACCCACTGCTGTGTGGATGATACGAACGTTAACACCTTCAACATCAATTTTCATAAGTGAAGCAGCTAATGCTTCTACTGAACCTTGTACGTCACCTTTGATGATTACGTTTAGGTCTTTCATTTCACCTTGTTTCATTTGTTCGAACAAGTTGTCTAATGAAACGTTTTTGCTTTCTTGACGTTGTTGTAAGATGCTTTCTTCATGACGTGCTTCACCGATTCTACGCGCTTGTTTCTCGTCAGAGAAGACAACGAAGCGGTCACCGGCTTGCGGTACATCATTAATACCTGTAATTTCAACCGGCGTTGATGGACCAGCTGTTTTAATACGTTGACCTAAATCATTCACCATTGCACGGATACGACCGAACGTATTACCTACAACAATAGCATCTCCCACATGCAACGTACCATTTTGAACTAATAATGATGCCGCAGGACCACGTGATTTGTCTAATTCAGCTTCAATAACTGTACCGACAGCACGTTTGTCTGGGTTCGCTTTTAATTCTTGTACTTCTGATACTAAGACGATCATTTCTAATAAGTCTTCAATACCGTCTCCGCTTAATGCTGAAAGTGGTACGAAGATTGTGTCGCCGCCCCAGTCTTCAGGGAATAAACCGTATTCAGTTAATTCCTGCATCACACGATCAGGGTTTGCTGTTGGTTTATCAATTTTGTTTACCGCAACGATAATCGGCACTTCTGCTTCTTTCGCATGGTTGATTGCTTCAATTGTTTGAGGCATAACACCATCATCTGCCGCAACTACTAAGATAGTGATATCAGTAACTTGCGCACCGCGCGCACGCATTGTAGTGAAGGCTGCGTGTCCAGGTGTATCTAAGAAAGTGATTTTTTTGCCGTCATTTGTGATTTGGTAAGCACCGATATGTTGTGTGATACCGCCCGCTTCACCTTGTGTCACATGTGTATTTCTGATTGAGTCAAGTAGCGTTGTTTTACCATGGTCAACGTGTCCCATGATTGTAACAACTGCTGGACGCTCAATTGCATCTGGATCTTCTTCTTCATCGTCGAAGTAGATATCTAAATCTTCTTCATCAATGACAACTTCTTTTTCTACTTCTACGCCGTAATCATCAGCAATTAACTCAATTGTTTCATCGTCTAATGATTGGTTGATGTTAGCCATAATACCAAGTAAGAATAATTTCTTAACGATACTTGATGACTCAATATTCATTTTGTCAGCTAATTCGCCAACCGTAATACCTTCTAAGTAAGTAATTTTTTCTGGCATTTCTTTTTTCGGTTGTTCTGGTGCTGGTTTTTGATTATTGTTTTTCTTATGTTTGTTGTTGTTTTTATTGTTATTTTTGTTGTGGTTCTTGTTGCCTTTTTTATTATTCTTTTTAGCATTACCGCTATTATTGTTGTTATTATTTTTATCTTTATTATTGTTTTGATGTTTTTTGTGATTATTTTGAGCAGCTTTATCGTTTTGCTTATCTTTAGATGAATTTGGTTTGAATTTTTTATCCAACTCTTTGATTTCATTCGGTTCTAACGCTTGCATGTGGTTAGACACCTCAACATTCATCTTCTTCAATTCATCAATAACATCTTTACTTTTTAATTTTAAATCTTTTGCATACTCGTAAATTCTCTTTTTACTCATATAATCACTCCTTACGTTATTCATCTATCATTGATAATAGCTTTTTGGCAAAACCGTTATCCATTATAGCTATATTCACGCGAGAAGACTTGCCAAGTGCTTGGCCTAACTCTTCTCTTGTACCGAATATACGCAACGGAACGTGATAACTCTCACATTTTTGACTGATTTCTTTGGTTGTCCTCGATGACGCATCCTCAGACAAAATCACTAAAGACGTTTTACGCTTTTTGATTTCTGTCAGAATAACCGACTCACCACTTTTAACCTTGCCAGCCCGCATTGCCAATCCTAAAAAATTCAAGATGTTGCTCTTATTCATTTTGGAATCTCTTCTCTGTAAATGAGACGTATGATTTCTTTATAGACAGGCTCTAAAGTTTCAGCATCCGCATTAAAGAACTTTTCTAAAATGCCTTTTTGCTGAGCTTTTTCTACAAGTGCTACGTCTTTAGAAACGTACGCACCGCGTCCAGGCTTCTTACCTGTCGCATCTGCAGAAATTTCGCCTTCTTTGTTGATAACCACACGAATCATATCATTTTTGGGACGCATTTCATTTGAAAGGATACACTTTCTCATTGGAATCTTCTTTTTCTTCATAAAGGCATTCACTCCAAATTATTCTTCTACGTCTTTCTTAGCTTCTGTTTCTTCTGAAGTTTCGTCTTCTTCTGATTCAGCTGCTTCAATGTCTTCCGCTTCTTCTGCTTCAACATCTTCAACTTCCTCAACTTCAGGTTCTTCTTCTACTTGTGCTACTACCACATCTTCAGAAAGATCTTCTTCGACTGGTGCTTCTTCTGTTTCTTCTTGTTCTGGCACTGGGTAGATACCTGCTTCACGTGCATCTGTTTCAGATTTAATATCGATTTTCCAACCTGTCAATTTAGCTGCTAGGCGCGCGTTTTGACCGCGTTTACCGATAGCTAGTGATAATTGATAATCTGGAACCACTACTGTTGTAGATTGATTCTCTTCATCTACAATAACCTCTAAGACTTGTGAAGGGCTTAATGCATTTTTCACAAAGACTTTAGGATTTTCGTTCCATTGTACGATATCAATTTTTTCTCCGCCAAGCTCCTCAACAATCGCTTCAACACGGACACCTTTCGCACCTACACATGCGCCGACTGCATCGATATCATCATTTTCAGAGTAAACACTGATTTTAGAACGATCGCCCGCTTCACGCGCAACTGATTTAATCACAACAGTACCATCATAAATTTCAGGTACTTCTTCTTCAAATAAACGTTTCAATAATCCTGGATGACTACGTGATACATAGATTTGAGGACCTTTTGTTGTTTGTTCTACTTTGTTAACGTACACTTTGATACGTTCGTTTGGAATGTAACTTTCATTAGGACTTCTTTCAGCTTCAGATAAAACTGCTTCTGTACGTCCTAAGTTAACATACACATATCTGTGATCGACTCTATCGATGATACCTGTCATGATATCTTCTTCTTTATCAATAAATTCATCATAAAGAATTTCTCTTTCAGCATCGCGTAAACGTTGCATAACAGCTTGTTTTGCTGCTTGTGCACCGACACGGCCGAAGTCTTTTGGTGTAACATCTTCTTCGTAAATATCGCCGATTTCATATGCCGGGTTTTTCACCAATGCAGTACTGATGTCCACTTCATCGCGGTCATCAAATACTTCTTCAACGACTTCTTTACGTGCGATGACTTTGAACGTACCTTCGTCCATATTCAATTCGACACGTGCATTACGTGAAGATTCATAGTTCTTTTTATAAGCAGTAATCAATGCTGCTTCAATCGCATCGATTAGTACCTCTCTAGGAATTTTCTTTTCTTTTTCCAAATATTCTACTGCTAATATTAATTCATTTGACACGGTTAAATCCTCCTACTCACGTTAAATCAAAACTGCATGACGTGCTTTAGCAATTTTATTTCTTGGGATTTCAACTTGCTTTTTCTTTGATTTGACTTGCACTTCGATAACAACTGAGTCGTCATCTACTGATTGCAAGACACCTAACCATTCTTTAGCACCTTCAACCGGCGCATAAAGAGTGACAAATACAGGTTGATTGACTGCATTACGAAACGCCTTATCGTCTTTGATAGGACGCTCAGCACCTGGTGACGCAACGTCTAGGTAATACATTTGTTCAATCGGATCTGCTTCATCCATTGCTGCGCTGATTTTTTCTGATGCTAGTGTGCAGTCATTTAAATCAACGCCGCCCTCTTTATCAATAGAGATTCTAAGATAGTGGTCTCTACCTTCTTTTGTGAATTCAACATCCACGAGTTCAAAATTCAGTTCATCTAAAACCGGTTGAATAATTGTTTCGATTTGTTCAGTAATTTTACTCATGCTGACCTCCTTTATACAAATAGAAAAGAGCGGGTAAACCCCACTCTTCGTGACTAAAGTTCATTTTTTACGCACTATGATTATAACACAGTACATCTTTAAATGCCAATTGTAGCACAGTTGACACTTTTTAAGCATTACATATCAAAAATTGATAATTGTGCTTTATCAGGCAAGCCAGGTAATGAACCTAAATCATCTAAATACTCAATGACTTTTTGAGAAAGTCCCGCTTTCTTATTCAAGTCTTCTTTAGATAAGAACGGTCCTTCATTACGCGCTTCAACAATACGTTTTGCTACGTTTTCACCTAGACCTGGCACCGCAATAAACGGCGGAATTAACGTATCGCCTTCGATAATAAATTCAAATGCCTGACTCTTTTCTAAACTGATCGGCTGCATACGGAAACCGCGATGCGCCATTTCATTCATGATTTCAAGCACAGTTAATACATCTTTTTCTTTCTTACCAAGTTCCATGTACTTAGAATACATATCTTTCACTGCCGCTTTAATACCTTCTTTATCTTTAATCATTGTGATTAAATCAAAGTCGGATGCACGGACAGTAAAGTATGACGCATAATAATATAACGGATAATGTACTTTAAAGTATGCAATACGTACCGCCATTAATACGTAGGCTGCCGCATGGGCTTTCGGGAACATGTACTTGATTTTCTTACATGAATCTAAATACCAATCTGGTACATTATTCTCTTTCATTATTTCTTCCCATTCTTCTTGAAGACCCTTACCTTTACGTACCGCCTCCATTATCTTGAAGGCTAATGATGGCTCTAATCCAGCATACATCAAATACACCATGATATCGTCACGACAACCGATAACACCAGATAAATCACATGTGCCTGAACGTACTAATTCTTGGGCATTGCCTAACCATACGTCCGTACCATGAGATAATCCCGAAATTTGAACAAGTTCAGAGAACGTTGTCGGTTTCGTATCTTCTAACATTTGACGCACGAACGCTGTACCGAACTCTGGTACACCGAATGTGCCTGTCTTACATAAAATATCGTCTTCTGTGACACCTAATGACTCTGGCGTACTGAAAATACGCATCGTTTCTTTATCATCGACCGGTACTGTTTTCGGATCAATGCCCGATAAGTCTTGAAGCATACGAATCATTGTCGGATCATCGTGTCCAAGAATATCGAGTTTCAAGACATTATCATGAATAGAGTGGAAGTCGAAGTGTGTCGTCATCCAAGCTGATGATTGGTCATCTGCTGGATATTGAATCGGCGTAAAGTCATAAATATCCATATCATCAGGTACAACAATGATACCACCAGGGTGTTGGCCTGTTGTACGTTTTACACCGGTACACCCTTTAACTAAACGATCAATTTCCGCACCACGTTTATGAATACCTTGGTCGTTTAAATATCCTTTGACATAACCGAACGCAGTTTTCTCTGCGACTGTACCGATAGTTCCGGCACGGAACACTTTATCTTCACCGAATAATACTTTTGTGTAGTTATGCGCTTCAGGTTGATATTCACCACTGAAGTTCAAGTCGATATCTGGTACTTTGTCACCTTTGAACCCTAAGAACGTTTCGAAAGGAATATCTTGGCCTTCTTTAATCATTTCAGCACCACATTCACAAGTCTTGTCTGGCAAGTCGAAACCTGAGCCAACAGACCCATCATTGAAGAATTCGCTCTTCTTACATTTTGGACAAATGTAATGTGGCGGCAATGGATTAACTTCGGTAATTTCCGTCATTGTCGCAACGAAACTTGAGCCGACGGAACCACGTGAACCAACTAAGTAACCATCATTCAATGATTTCTTAACCAAACGTTGTGAAATTAAGTAAATAACAGCAAATCCGTTACCGATAATACTTTCCAATTCTTTTTCAAGTCGATCGATAACAATTTGCGGTAGATCATCACCATATAATTTGCGCGCATTCGCATAACTCATTTCACGAATTTCTTCATTCGCACCATCCATATTTGGTGTATACAGTTTATCTTTAATCGGAACGACACGTTCAATACGATCAGCTAATGCTTGTGTATTATCAACGACAATTTCTTTTGCTTTCTCTTCACCTAAGAAGTGGAACGCATCCAACATTTCATCTGTTGTTCTGAAATGCGCTTCTGGTAAAGTAGAACGATTTAATGGATTACCTGGTTGTGAAGCAATTAAGATTTTACGCGCAATGGCATCATGTTCGTTTAAGTAATGCACATTACCTGTCGCAACGACGGGTACATTGACCGCTTTACCCGCTTCTAGCAAGCGTTGATAAATCTCAATCATAGTTTCATTATCACGAATCAATTCACGATCAATTAAATCTTGGTATAACGCAGGTGGTTGCACCTCAATATAATCATAATATTTCGCAATATGTTCTACTTGTGATTGGTCTTTCTGCATCACCGCTGTAAAGACTTCACCTTCATCACATGCTGAGCCGATTAATAAACCTTCGCGATACTCATCTAATAATGAACGTGGGATTCTCGGTGTACGATAGTAATACGTTACTAATGATTCACTGACAATCTTGAATAAGTTTTTCAGACCTGTTTGGTTTTGAACTAAGATTGTCACGTGACTTGGACGTGCACGTTTATAAGCATCTTCATTTGAAAGTGATTGGTTGATGTCTTGATGGTTTTTAACACCGAGTTCATCGACTTGTTTCAACATTTTAATAAAGATATAAGCTGTAGCTTCTGTATCATAGATGGCACGGTGATGTTGTGTCAGTTCAACGCCATATTTCTTCGCTAAGAAGTTCAAACCGTGTTTACCGAATTCTGTATTGATCGTACGAGATAATTCTAATGTATCGATAACACCGTTTGTATAATGACCTAAACCAGCACGTTCATAGCCGGTATCGATGAAGCCCATATCGAAGGATGCGTTATGCGCAACGAATATCGCATCTCCGACCCATTCTTTGAATTCTGTTAACACATCATCAATTTCAGGCGCATCGACTAACATTTCATCTGAGATATGCGTTAAATTCTTGATAGTTTCAGATAAACGCTCATGCGGATTACTGAAACGCTCGAACTTATCAATAATTTCACCATCATGAACTTTAACAGCAGCTAACTCGATAATTTTATCGTATTGGTTAGATAAACCTGTTGTCTCAACGTCAAATACCACATAAGTCGCATCTTTAAGATTACGGTCAGTCGGATTATAGGCAATCGGTACACCATCATCGACTAACATACCTTCCATACCATAAATCATTTTAATGCCATGTTTTTCAGCTGCGCTGAATGCATCTGGATAAGCCTGAACAACGTTATGGTCTGTGACTGCGATGGCAGGATGACCCCATTTCGCAGCTTGTGCGACATAATCACCAATTTGGTTAATGCCGTCCATTTGACTCATCGCTGTATGAAGATGTAACTCCACACGTTTGTCTTCTGCTTTATCTAGTTTTGGTGTTTTCTTAATTTCTTCTATATCAGACATCATCATAACTAAGTCACGCACAAAGGTATCCTCTTCAATACGCCCTTGCGCACGTACCCATTTACCGACACTTAACGCTTTGAAGTGTTCTAAATCGTCTTTATTTTTACGTGTAAACATTTTTAGCACAAGTGAGTCTGTATAATCTGTTACTTTTAGTTCTACAATGTGACGACCGCTTTTCAGTTCTTTGATGTTCATATCAAAGATAACCCCTTCAATCGCCACTTTGAATTCTTCTTCAATAATTGATTCAATCGGTCTGACATTATCCACTTGAATTGGTTTACCGATTTGACATTTATCAACTGCACTTTCGTTGTTATCTTGTTGTTTCGCTTTTTCAGCTTTCATACGTTCTAATTTTTCAGTTGCTTCTCTCGCGCTTTGTTGATCTTCTTCTTGAATATGCGCTTCTAATGAGGCTAAATCATTATCATGTTCAGACGTGTCTGTTTCAAAGACAATCTTATTCACGTCAAAGCCGCATTGTTGGTATGCTTTGACTAAGCTGCCGTTACACGCTTTATGGAAATAATCACGTTCAATATCATTTGACACCATCACTTTTAAAACATTGCCTGAAGTAATCAGACGTTTTTGTCTTAATTGTCCTTTTACTTTGGGTGACAATCTTGTCTGTTCAATACAATGATTGAAGTATTTCATCGCGTATTCGTCTTGATTTCTTGTATCTTGAACAACAAAATGCCAATCTACTGTCGCAATCTCTTTAAATTCTTCAATCAAAGCGTGGGTAAATAACATGTAGTCTTCATAAGTTAAAAAACGAGGCAGTGTAATTTGAAACAACCATGTCCGCTCTTTTTGAGAGACATCAATGCGGTTTAATTCACTGTTTTCTATAATATCTGGTTCTAGCTGATTCGCAATTTTAATTTGGTCAGCTAACACTTTAAATTTTTCTTGATTTGTCATTGCCAAGACCATTACCACCTTAGTCATTAATTACATCGTTCATACGGTTAGGGAGAATTTTAATTTATTTAAAAAGGTGCATGCCCTTTTGTGTGTAGAAAAAATGGAACCACGTTTTAACAACGCGGCTGATTTTTTATTTCTGTTCTGAAGTTCTAAAATATTATACCAAATTTCCAGCGATACTTAAAATGAGCAATCTGGATTTTTATGTAAGTAAAAAGTCGAAGTGCGGTCACTGCACTTCGACTTGTTGATTTAAAAATTTAAATTTGTTCGTATAAATCTTTCACGTAATTCACTAAATCCGCTGCCGCGACTTCTTCGCTTTCGCCATTGTCACGACGTTTCACTTCAACAATACCTTCTGCAGCACGTTTACCAACTACGACACGTACTGGTAAGCCGATTAAGTCAGCATCGTTGAATTTAACACCTGCACGTTCTTTACGGTCATCGTATAAGACTTCGAATGACGCTTGAAGCGCTTGGTATAACTCGTCGCCAAGTTCTCTTTGATCATCTTTCTTAGGATTAATCGTAATTAAGTGTACTTCAAATGGTGTTACTGATTTTGGCCAGATTATACCATTATCATCATTATTTTGTTCAACAATCGCACTTAATGTTCTTGATACTCCAATGCCATAACAACCCATGATTAACGGTTGTGCTTTACCTTGGTTATCTAAGAAAGTCGCATTCATTGCCTCAGAGTATTTTGTGCCGAGTTTGAAGACTTGTCCAACTTCAATACCTTCTGCGAATTTAGCTTCGCCTGAACCATCGCTGAGCGGTTCGCCTTCTAAGATGAAGCGGAAATCGCCGAACGCTTCTACATTAAAGTCACGTTCTGGATTTGCATTGATATAATGATAGCCGTCTTCATTCGCACCGACTACAATATTAGGAATTTCTTGTACGAAATTATCCGCATATACTTTAATACCTTTTTCTTGAATTGGACCGATTGAACCTGGGTTCGCGCCCACTAAGTTGATAATTTCATCTTGGCTCGCAAGTTCAATGTTGTCTGTACCGAAGTACGCTTTTAATTTCACATCGTTCACTTCATGATGACCACGTACTAGGACAATCACAAATTCGCCATCTACTTTGAAGACCATGGATTTTGTAATTTGGTCTAGTGGACGATTTAAGAAATCAGCCACTTCTTGTGCTGTATGCGCATTCGGTGTTTCCACTTTTTCTAATTCAAGTAATGCTTCATCATGTGCTTTTGGTTCGAAAACAACTTCTGCTTTTTCAATGTTAGCTGCGTAGTCGCTGTTTTCACTGTAGACAATAGTATCTTCGCCGATTTCACTTAACGCCATAAACTCATGCGTATGACTGCCGCCGATTGCGCCTGAATCTGCGACTACTGGACGTGCATTAATACCTGCACGTTTAAAGATACGACCATATGCATCATACATATCATTGTAAGTTTCATCTAGTGAAGCTTCATCCGCATGGAATGAATACGCATCTTTCATGATGAATTCACGGCCACGTAATAAGCCGAAACGTGGGCGCTTTTCATCTCTGAATTTCGATTGAATTTGGAATAGTGTTAAAGGTAATTGCTTATAAGATTTCAATTCGTCACGTACTAATGACGTTACGACTTCTTCATGTGTTGGTCCTAATGCGAATTGACGACCATTACGATCAGTCAGACGCATTAATTCACTGCCATAAGCTTCCCAACGTCCTGACTCTTCCCATAATTCTGAAGGTTGTAATGCCGGCATTAAGATTTCTACCGCATCAATTTTCTCCATTTCTTCTCTGATAATTGATGTAATATTATTTAATACACGTGTCGCAAGCGGTAAATAACTGTAAATCCCACTTGTACTTTGTTTAATCAATCCTGCTTTTAACAGTAATCGATGACTTAAGGCTTCAGCTTCCGCTGGTACCTCTCTTAACGTTGGTATAAATACTTTTGACTGTCTCATAAAACTGAGCTCCTCCATTTCCTATAAGAAATAACGTTGTATGTCATTCCATGTCACTAATATCATAATAATTACTACAAATATAGCACCTGCACCAATAATGTAAGCTTCTGCTTTTTTGTTGACGGGCTTTCTGAAAATCGCTTCATAAATAACAAAGAGAATTCTTCCGCCGTCTAATGCTGGAATTGGTAATAGGTTCATCAAACCTAAGTTCACACTTAACATAGCTGTCCACGCTATCAAGTTAATGATACCAGTTTTCACCACAGTATCAACATTATGGTAAATACCGACAGGTCCATTCAACATGTCAAATGAGAATCCGCCTGTAAAGATGCTGGCTATCATGGACACAATTGCCGTGAAGATAATTGTTCCTGCTCTGAAGAATTGTTCTACGCCTGTCGCAAGCGGCGCAATCAGAGAGCTATGATCTTTATCAGGTTGGAAACCTAAAATATAGCGTGTTTGAGATGTCAGTTTCGTTAACTTCTCAACCACTTTTTTAGGTTTGAATTCAGCTGATTTTTGATGGCCATCTCGTTCATATTGAATTGAAACTTTTTGACCTTTGTTATCTTCTAAAGCTTTTGTAATATCTTTAAAGTTTTCAATTTTCTTATCGCCGATTTTTTCAATTTTATCACCAGGCTTCAAACCGATTTCTTGAGCGGGTGTATTATCAGCTACTTGTTTCACCACATTATTCGGTGTGCCTTGGTAATACGCTAAACCGATAAAAATTACAATCGCAAGCAAGAAGTTGAATAATGGTCCCGCAAACAATGTTAAGAATTTTTGCCATGGTGTTTTGTGTACCAATTGACGATTACGCGGCGCAATTTGGATAAGTGAACCATTTTCTACAAAGTATGCTTCTTTCGCAATATAAAAACGATGACGTTCGTCATCATACGACGTGATACCTTCTAAATACATTTCATCTTTGAAGTCTAATTTTTTCACTTCAATTACTTCTGCTTGTTGGAATTTATGTTGATCATCTAACAAGATATGCGTAATTTCATCTTGATCATTTAGTTTAATTTTAACTGACATGCCTGGTTCTACAGGCGGTTCTTCTAAACCGTCTCCTGCCATGCGGACATAACCGCCGACGGGTAATAAACGGATAGTATATAACGTTTCATTCTTTCTGAAACTGAATATTTTCGGTCCCATGCCTATCGCAAATTCAGGACACATTATCCCTGCACGCTTCGCGAAGAACATGTGACCGAACTCATGCACGAAGACTAATACGCCGAATACGATAATAAAAGATAGTATAGTTATTAGCAAAATTGGGCCACTCCTATTTAATTAATTGGTCCATCAATTATGTAAACATTGTTTAAACAAGTTACATGTGACGGTATCATTTCATAAAATCATTTTAATGAAAATCTTGAGAACATACAACAAATATACGATGTTACAAAAATGAGGCATGCCTTAAGCAAACGCTGATTCTTGTTTGCATAACCGCATGCCTCACGTTTTTAGTTTTGTAAAAGTAAAATATTTAATAGCGGTAATACGAACATAAAGCTGTCGAAGCGATCGAGGATACCACCGTGTCCAGGTAATATTTTACCTGAGTCTTTCACACCAAAGTGACGTTTAAATCCTGATTCAACTAAGTCGCCGAGTTGTCCGAACATACTTAATACAACTGTAACCACCATCATCACAAAGATGTTCACTGGGAATTCAATAAACATCTGCATAATAATTGGTACCAACAAGCTGCACAATACACCGCCGATAAAACCTTCAATCGTTTTATTCGGACTGATGACCGGCCATAACTTGTGTTTGCCGATGCTGCGTCCAAATAAGTATGCGCCTGTATCTGTTGTCCATACGACTAAGAAGGCATATAAAATAAAGGCAAGTCCTGCTTCACGTGTTTCGTATAAATACATGAAGCCGATGCCGACATATGCAACAGACATTAAGCAGAAAGCTGCGTCGATGAAGCTGAAGCGGTTTTTAGACATAACCGTATAGCTTAGTACCACGAAACTCATGATAACAAGCCCCTTCAATTGAATAGCAGGGACTAATGAACCTAGGTCTTGCGGCAACATAATAATGACGAGCCCCAGTGCACTGATAATCCCTGGTATAGAAATAAAACGGATTTTATTCATATTCAGTAATTCTTTTAATGCGATAAACGCCAGTAAAAATGAAAAGTACATCAGTACTTGACCACCGATAATTAGTATCGGTAAAAAGATGATTAAGGCAATAATAGCCGTGACCGTTCTAACTCTCATATTTAATTCCTACCTTAAAATTATAATAGCCCGCCGAAACGACGTTGTCTTTTCTGATATATCTTGATACAATCATACAATTCTTCTTCATCAAAATCAGGCCACAATTTCTGGTCGAATATAAATTCACTATATGAAATCTGCCATATTAAGAAATTGCTGATACGTTGTTCCCCAGATGTACGAATCAATAATTCAGGATCAGGATATTGACTGGTCATCAAATACTGATTCATCATACTTTCAGTGATATCCTCGCTATTATATCCTTGTTTCTGCATATCATCAAACATTCGACGAACACTGTCTACGATTTCTGCTCTTCCACCGTAATTAATCGCAAAAATCAATTTAAGCCCTTGATTATGTGCTGTCTTTTCTTTCGCGTGATTAATCGCTTTTAACGTTGATGCCGGCAGATCATCTGTAAATCCGATGGTTTCAACTTTGACATCTTTTTCAATTAATTCGGGTAAAAAAGTCTTCAGGAAATTCACTGGTAAATTCATAATATAATTTACCTCTTGTTCAGGACGGGACCAATTTTCAGTTGAAAAGGCGTATAAAGTTAAATACTTTACGCCGATATCATTTGCTGCTCTTGTGATTTTCTTAATGGTTTGCATTCCTTCATAATGCCCTTTGATTCTTGGCATTTTTCGTTTCTTTGCCCAACGGCCATTACCATCCATGATAATCGCTATATGTTCGGGTATGTTATGTAAATCTAATTCTGAATGATTCGTTTCGGTTTCAGAACGATTTTTATTTCTTAGCTTTTTAAACATGGTCTATCCTCCGAGCTCAATCTATCTCTGTTACATTATAATAGATTATTCATGCAATTATCTATCATTTTATCACACTCGTTTAACGCAATGAATAGAACAATTAAAAAACTGTACCAAAGTCTGAGTTGGTACAGTTTTAATAAGTGATTTAAACACGGTCTTGCTTAAATCTGTTTAGATGATTAGACAGCCATAATGTCTTTTTCTTTATCATCTAATACTTTTTCAATTTCTTTAATAGAATCGTCAGTGATTTTTTGAACTTGTTCTGTCGCTGAACGTAACTCATCTTCAGAGATATCCCCGTTTTTCTCGTCTTTTTTCAATTCATCATTGCTGTCACGACGAATGTTACGAACAGATACTTTCGCATTTTCAGCCATTTTCTTAACGTCTTTAACTAATTCTTTACGACGTTCCTCAGTTAAAGCTGGTACTGTAATACGAATGACTTCACCATCACTAGTCGGGTTAACACCTAAGTTAGCCGCGTTGATTGCACGTTCGATTTCTGAGATTGATGATTTGTCGTATGGTGATACCACTAATAAACGTGGCTCAGGTACATTGATGCTTGCTAATTGTTGTACAGGTGTTGGTGCACCATAGTAATCAACATTTACGCTAGCTAATAAGTTAGAGTTTGCGCGACCTGCGTTAACTGTCGCAAATTCACGTGATAAACTCTCGATTGATTTCTTCATTCTTGATTTCGTTTCGCTTAAAATGTCACTCATCTTTCTTACACCTCAAATTTATAAAATTATTTAGTTATAGTTGTTCCGATTTCTTCGCCTAATACCGCACGCTTAATATTACCCTCTTCTGAAATAGAGAACACATTCAATGGAATGTTGTTGTCCATACAGAATGAAGCGGCAGTTGAGTCCATGACTTGAAGACCCTCTTGCAACATTTGAATGTATGTCAAATGTTCATATTTAACTGCGTCTTTATCAACTTTTGGATCAGCTGAATAAACACCGTCAACATTATTTTTACCCATTAAAATTACATCAGCTTCTACTTCAGCTGCGCGTAATGCAGCTGTTGTATCTGTTGAGAAGTAAGGGTTGCCAATACCCGCAGCAAAAATTACAACACGTTTTTTCTCTAGGTGTCTGATTGCACGACGTCTAATATAAGGTTCAGCGACCTGTTTCATTTCGATTGATGTTAAAACACGTGTATCACAGTCAAGTTGTTCTAAGCTGTCTTGGAGTGCTAATGCATTCATAACTGTTGCTAACATACCCATGTAGTCAGCAGTTCCGCGATCCATACCTAAATCACTGCCAGTTTTACCTCTCCAGATGTTGCCGCCTCCAACGATAACTGCGATTTCACAGTCCAATTCTACGACTTCTGCAATTTGTTTTGCAACACTTTTAATGATAATCGGATTAATTCCGAATCCTTTTTCTCCTGCTAGTGCTTCTCCGCTCAATTTCAAGACAACGCGATTGTATTTAGAAGTTTCAGCCATTTTCTTATCCTCTCTATAGTAAAAATATGTATGTGATACAAGTAAAGAAGACACATTGAGGTACGTCCGATACAAATGTGTGCATTTATATAGATATACAAGGGTGTCTTCTTTCTTGTTCAACATTTTAATAGATTATTATTTCATTTGTCCTTTAACTTCGTCAGCAAAGTTTTCGTCACGTTTTTCTAATCCTTCGCCTACTTCATAGCGTACAAAGTCAGTTAATTTACCGCCTTTTGATTTAAGGAATTCTTCAACAGTAACATCAGGGTTTTTAACGAAGTCTTGGTCAACTGCGCAAATTTCTTGTAAATATTTGCGTAAACGGCCTTCAACCATTTTTTCAACGATTTTTTCTGGTTTACCTTCATTTAATGCTTGTTGTTTTAATACTTCTTTTTCGTGTGCAAGTTCTTCTTGGCTTACTTGGTCAGAAGAAACATATTTAGGATTGATAGCAGCAATATGCATTGCAACATCTTTAGCAGCTTCTTCGTCAGTTGTACCTTCAACTACTGTTAATACACTGATACGGCCGCCCATATGTTCGTATGCACCGAATGCATCGTTGTCGCCTTTAGATCTAACTGCGAAACGACGTAAGCTTAATTTTTCACCGATTGTTGCGATTGCTTTGTTGATACGTTCACCAACAGTGTCACCTGTTGATAATTTAGTTTCTAACAATGCGTCAACTGATTCTGGTTTAGTTTCAAGAATTTGGTTAGCGATTTCTTTAACTAGCTCTTGGAAACCTTCGTTACGTGCTACGAAGTCAGTTTCAGAGTTGATTTCAACGATTACAGCATCGTTACCGTTAACTCCAACATAAGTCATACCTTCAGCAGCAATACGATCTGCTTTTTTAGCAGCTTTCGCAATACCTTTTTCACGTAGGTAGTCGATTGCTTTATCGATATCGCCATCAGTTTCTACTAATGCTTTTTTACAATCCATCATACCTGCGCCAGTTCTTTCGCGCAATTCTTTAACTAATTTAGCTGTAATTTGTGCCATTCAATTTTCCTCCATTTATATAACATAATATAATCAGTCAAATATAGTAT
>NZ_PZGG01000042.1 GCF_003043455.1 Staphylococcus simulans
CCATTGTTTTATAATGTTTTTTTGTTTACATTTCATTTTTATTTAGTTATAATTAAATAAATAATAGGGGCAGGAATATTTTGATGCAATTGCATCTAGTCCCAATTATGAAATTAATGTTAATATTAGTCTATTTGCCAATAATACTACGATAATGGGAATGTCAAGGGAGGAAATACAAATGGCAGTATCAAAAATTAAAAATTCATCTGATCTTTTAGCAATGGTGACATATGCTGACAAGATGAAAAGCATTATTAAAAAAGAGTTTACAATCAGCTTCGAAGAGTTTGCAGTGTTAACTTTCCTTAGTCAATCAGATGACGAGGAATATTTCTTAAAAGATATTATTAATCACTTAAACTACAAACAACCTCAAGTTGTTAAAGCTGTTAAAAATTTATCACAAGAAGATTACTTCGATAAAAAACGTAACGAACAAGATGAAAGAACAGTTTTAATCTTAGTAAATTCTAAACAACGTGAAAAAATCAACGAATTATTAAATCGTATTAACGAACGCATTTTAACTGCAAACAAAGAAATCAAAATCTGATCAGCTGACGATAGATTATAAAGGATAATATAAAAAGCGTGATGCTTTGAATGAATGTCATTCAAAGCATCACGCTTTTTGTTTACCATGAAATACATATTTTGTTCTCGAACTTGTTGTCTATTTATTTCTCATATAGACACTTTTATTATTTTCCTCGTGTAGATAACTTGATTGAATAATAGATAATAACTGCCAAGATTAATACCCAGATAATAATTGTACCGATTTGCGCTATATTCGGGTCTAAAATAACCGCATCTATTGTTTTTTGTGCTAATAATAAACCTACACCTGTGAATTCAAAACGCTTATAATACAGTCCTAAACCAGCCATAATTAAGCCGAAAAAGAACACAAAAATATGCGCATATTTTGTTACTACAATAACGCCAAGATCAATATTCAAACCATGCAGTGCTACTAAAACAGCCGCTACAATCACAATTCCTATGCCTATCATTACTTCAGCTTTATTGCTGTATAAATAATTCTTTCGTACAATCCTGAAGTATACAAAAACTGTAATTGGGAAGATGATTAGACAATAGACTAATGATAATCCTGTCGCAGCCTGAAATGGCACAAATTGTTTATCGTAAAGGTAAGAGATTAATAAGAAATTGATAATGAAAAAGAGAATCGGATTCAGCTGTAAGCCAAATAAATTTCTTTGGATGGTTAAAATAATTTCTGCCGGTGCCTTTTTACGATATTCGATATAATCTACGTCATGCGCTTCAGATTTCGGTAAATCTTGACGAATTTTTTCTTTAATATCGTCAATCATGTTAGGCGCAATTCCTTTATAGTTGAAGTAATCACTAATATTTTCTAATAAAATTTTGTCATTCGGTCGCATGATGTGACTCCTTTAAATTTACTATCCTTACTAATTTATCATGGCACAGTTGCTTCGTTCAATCAATATAAAGAAGACAGGAGCGTGCAACACCCCTGCCTTTGTTTCATGTATACTTATTTACCAATATCAATGCGATAAAGTTTTAAGTTTTTATCTTTTGGTGATTGGCTTGTAAATTGATAAGAAGTATCTTTATCTTTAATGTAACCGAAGTTGCCAGTGACTTCATTATAGTTATATCTCCAAGTGACCGTATTGCCTAACTGTTTACGTACAGTATTAAAGCTTGGGCCATCTGCTTTGTTGTATTTCATCGTAACGTGCGTCACTTTGCCGTGGTCTTTTTGACCATCAGCTGTCACAATCATTAAGCCTTTGTCAGAGTTAAACTCATAATAATGTTTCGTTTTATCAGGTTTATAAGAATAACCTGTGAGTTTTTGTGATTTCAAAACATCTTGAATGTTTTGACCTAGCTTAACGCCTTCTAGAGAAGTATCTCCATGGTGGATTTGTTGAACGGTTTGAATCGTATTGCCAGACGCTGCATCTGCTTGAGAGATGCCGAGTCCAGTTACCACTGTTGCAGAAACAATAGCCGCTGAAAGTAATTTTTTCATAAGCAATAACTCCTTTGCTCTCTTTTTGTAAATTTCTTGTAACTTTTTCTGCGCTTATTACACTATACCCCTAATTACCATTGATGTAATCAGTCTCTAGATGTAATCTTTTGTAATATTGTATAATATTTTGGAGTTTAATTGCTAATATTAATGATTAAAAACTTTACTGTTGCGTAGGTACGCGTTTCTGCTCATCTTCTAACACTTCATTCACATTAATAAATGCTGTCACAGTTTGTAAGAATGCTTTCTTTTCTTCACCCATCGGATACAGTCCTGAATGTTCAAACGTTTCAACTTGTGCTTGAGCGATTCCTTTTGTATAGGTATCTAACTCTTGTGGTGTTAAACGTTCATCATATTTTCCGACAATTATTAATGTCGGTGCTTTAATTTGATGTAAATCTAAATCAATTTCAGTTTGTTCGAATGATTGTGCCACCGCTTCTTTTTCAAGTCTTGTCATTAATGTCAGTGTATCAGAAAAGTGTTTCAACATTTTCCCTGCTTTTTTTGGTGAACCATACGTATGTTTATCTAAGAACTTTTGTTGCTTGTTTTCTTCTAACGTTCTGATTTGATCTGCATATTTTCTATACAAACGTGCTTCTGGCAATTCTGATTGTAATGTTGCTGGGTTGATTAAAATAATACCATCGCTATATTCCGTATATTTAGAGGCAAAGTCTGCCGCAATTGTCGCGCCAAGTTCTTGACCAATGAAGAAAGCATGTTTGATATATAAGTAATCTAGTAAATCTTTAATATCTTCTGCGTAATCTGCAAAATCAATATTTAATGGTTTATCTGAGTAACCATGGCCTCGTAAATCTACGCTGACGACTTGGTAATCATATGATAATTGCGTCGCAATATCATCAAAAATCGAATAATTCTCAAAAGCGGAATGAATCAACACAACAGGTTGTCCGCTTCCTTTTGTTATATAATTTAACGTTGTATTATCCTTCGTCGTAAATAGTTCCATTTGCTTTTTCACTCTCCTTAGATTGTGGGGCTTCTTTCGGTAATATCTCTAACAGCTCTTCTAAAGTTGAAATCTCAAAGTCCATCTCTTCAGGTTCTGGCGCTAATTCTACTTCATCATCTTCATGATTGAACCATACACTGACCATACCCATTGCACGTGCCGGTGCAACATCATTTAATGCATCATCACCGACATACATCACTTCTTCAGGCTTAACATCTAATTGATCCATAATATCTTCAAAGATTTTAGGATGCGGTTTTCTAAATCCGACCATTTCAGAAGTGGATAAAAAATGAATATAGGATAAGATACCCAAGTTTTCTAAACGATATTGTTTAATTTTAGATTTACCATTCGCAATGACACCTGTCAAATAACCACGTTGAATTAAACGTTCTAGTGTATACTGTGTATCATGGTATGGGAAGACGTAACGATAAAAATGTGTTTCAAAATCGCGGAATAAATCTTTCCATGTTAAACGGTCAACATGGAATCGTTTGATAATCGCTTTATAAAGTTCAGGTTTATCATGATCTTCATCATCATCTAATTCAATAAACTGCTTTTTAAAATCACGCGCTTGAACATGAACTAAATAATCATGAAATCGTTCATATTGTTCTTCAATAAATTTTTCTCTTGATTTATTACGATCCAACAGCGTGCCTTCTAAATCGAATACGACCGCTTTAATCCCCTCTAAATTCATAAGCTTCTCTCCTATAAATGCCTATTTGGCATCTGTGATTATTTCTTTATTCATCAGATTATTCATACGAGTGTTTCTGGGTTGCTATTAAATACCCAAGTACAGGTATTCCTAATAAAGCAAGAATGATACTTGCTGGAATTTCAATCGGATTCCATAATTGTGCACCTAACGTGTCCGCAAAGACCATTACCGTGCCGCCGACAATACCGTTCAGCAACATTTGTACTCCTAATGTCGTTTGCGTCGTCCTTCTAATCAGTTGCGGTACAATCATACCGATAAAACCAATAATACCAGTATATGACACAATAATAGCTGTCATGATAGATGATAAAGTTAACACCATAAACATCATCTGTCTGACATTCAGGCTTAAAGAACGTGCTTTCAACGTTCCAACTTGTAATAACTTTACCTTTGGCAACAATAAGCCGAGTAATACGACACATAACATCATGATAGGTGCGATCACATATACTTCATGTAATTCCGCATTAGAAAAACCACCGAACATATACATCACAATACTTTTCATTCTGCGTTCATCAAGTAGAATCAATAGATATAAAAACGCATTGAATAATGCACCTATCATGATACCTGATAATATCAATGCACGCATCATATAACCTTGTGAAATTGCGGCAGTCACCCCTAAAACAATGGCTAAAGTTAACATACTTGCAACAATTGAAGCGAACGGAATCCATAAACTGCTTAAACCGATAAATACAGCTATACCGCTACCTAAAACAGAACCGCTCGCTAAGCCTAATGTCAGACTATCTGCAAGCGGATTATTCAACACGGTTTGAAACATTTGGCCGGCAATCGATAAACCGATACCAGCCAATAATGCTTCGAGCACTCTCGGTAAGCGCACTTCAAACAAAATACTATGATTTAAGGGGTCCGACCAGCTGCCTAAATTCCAAGATAAGCTGATTGCGATACTCACGATTAACGCGAGACACCATCCTATAATAATAGTGGTTTGTTTCATATTATTTTTCATCACGGTAAATCGCATCTCTCAATGCTTTCAGTCCTTGGTCGATACGAGGACCTGGTCTTGAAATCGTATCACCATCTACCGCTTCAATTCGACCTTTCTTCACAGCTTCTAAATTTTCAAAGCCGCCACGTTTACGAATTATTTTCAAATAATCCGAACGTGTGATACCTTCTGTCGTAATTAAGACATTCGGGTCATGCTTGATAATACTTTCTTTGCTGACTTTCTTCCAACCTTCTAGATCTTCAAAGCTGTTTTTCGCATGAAGCTCTTCAATCATATAGTTGAAGAACGTATTTTTACCAGCAGTATAAATCTCTGGTTCATGTGAAACTTCTAAAAAGACAGTTGGTGCTTTTTCATGCTTCGGCACATCTTTCAACACAGCATCGACACGATGTTTTGTGTCATAAACTAGTGTGTCGGCTTGAGATTCACGGCCTGTGATTTTACCGATTTGTTTGAACGTATCATAAATTTCATTAAAATTATGTGCTTCAGGTACATAGACGACTTTAATCCCTTTCTTTTCTAAATCGCCTAATACTTTATCGCCCATACCTTTTTGAGATTCATGCGCCAAAATCAAATCCGGCTTTGCTTTTAATAACTGCTCTTTATTGAGTTTCATCGCATCAAATTTCTGTTTATGTTTAACATCCTTTGGATAGTCATCCACTGTAGAAACACCTACAACCTCTTTACCTAAACCAAGTTGATAGAGTATTTCAGTGTTGCTTGGCATCAACGAGATAATACGATGATATTTTTGCGTTTGCTTCGTTTTTTCTTCTGATTGGTCTTTGTTGTCTGCTTTCTCTTTATTACTAGGCGCAGAACACCCAGCCGCAACTAAGATAATTAAGATTAAAAACACCCATAATTTCTGTTTCATCAATTTCTCCTCTTACTTGTAATGTAAATCTCATTTTAGCATATTTACGCGGGCTGAGAAGATGAATCTTACAAAAATTTTACAAGTTTAAAAATAAAAAAAGAAGCACCCGTCAAGAATGCTTCTTTATATAATCTTACATCGTATGCGGTGCAGTTACACCTACTAATGCTAAGGCATTACGTAATGTGATTTGTACTGCCGCAATCATAGAGACGTAAGCTTGAGTTTTAGCTTCATCGTCTGTTAAGACTTTGTCAGCGTTATAGAATTTATGGAACGCTGCTGCTAACTCTTGAATATAGTTTGTCACACGATGAGGTGCACGTTGTTCTGCAGCACTTTCAATCATCAGTTCAAATTCCGCAACTTTCTTCAATAAGTCAATGGCTTTATCGTTTTTAATAACACTGAAATCTGCATTTTCAGATGGCACTACACCACGTTCACCTGCTTGTTTCAAGATAGATGAAATACGCGCATGTGCATATTGTGCATAATAAACAGGGTTTTCAGCTGAGTTTTCTTTCGCAAGTTCCATGTCGAAATCAAAGTGCGTATCTGGACTACGCATTGTTAAGAAGTAACGTGCTGCATCAATACCGACTTCATCCATGATTTCACGTAATGTAATCGCGTTACCTGTACGTTTACTCATTTTAACTTCTTCGCCATCTTGCATTAAACGCACCATCTGCATGATTTGAATTTCAAGACGGTCTGCATCGATACCGTATGTTTCAACAGAAGCTTTCAAACGGTTGATATAACCATGGTGGTCTGCGCCGAATAAGTTGATTAAGATATCTTGGCCGCCATCACGGTGGAATTTATCATAGTGATATGCCACGTCTGGTAAGAAGTAAGTGTATGTGCCGTCTTTTTTGATTAATACACGGTCTTTATCGTCATTAAAGTCCGTTGTACGTAACCAAGTCGCACCGTCCGCTTCATACGTATGACCATTTTCTTTCATTAATTCTAAGACACGTTTGATTTCACCTGAATCATATAACGTTGTTTCACTGAACCAATCATCAAAGTGTGTATTGAAATCAGCTAAGTCTTTTTTAAGTTTTTCCATTTCATAATCGACACCTAATTGTCTGAACACTTTTAAGCGTTCATCATCAGGAAGCTCTTGTAGATCAGGGCGTTTTTCTGCTAAATCTTTACCGATATTCACGATATCTTTACCATGGTAGCCATCTTCAGGTAATTCTGCTTCTTTACCTAAAGCTTGATAGTAACGTGCTTCGATAGAACGCGCTAAATTCGTAATTTGGTTACCGGCATCATTGATGTAATATTCACGTGTCACATCATAACCAGCCGCATCTAAGATATTACATAACGTGTCACCTACTGCCGCATTACGCGCGTGTCCGATATGCAAGTCACCTGTCGGGTTCGCAGAAACATACTCCACTAAGATTTTTTGGTTCTTTTTCTTTTCAGAACGACCGAAATCTGTATCTTTCTCTAAAGCTTCAGGGATAATCGCAGTTAAGTATTGGTTATTTAAATAGAAGTTGATAAAACCAGGTCCTGCAATTTCGATGTTCTCAACGTTCGCTTTAGATTTATCTAAATTGTCCACGATCGCTTGCGCAATTTCACGTGGATTACGTTTTGCGATTTTCGTTAACACCATCGCAATATTTGTAGAGTAATCCCCATTTTTAGGGTCTTTCGGAATTTCCACTTTGACTTCAGGAACTTCTTCTGCAAGTCCAGCGGCTTTAACACTTGCTGTTATTTCTTCAATTAATGTTTGTTTGACTTGATCAATAATATTCACTTACTTCAGCTCCTTATAGGTAATTTGGTAAAGGTATGTGCCCATCTTCTCTTCGTTTTGAAAGAGTTCATAACGAATTTTAAGTTTTGATTGGTCTGGTTGTACGTAATGATGAATGCTTAAAGTGCGAATCGTTAAAGGAATTTTGCCCGTCGGTATCTCGTATAAAGATACGGTATCTTTTCCTTCAACAAAATGCAGGTTCTGTTTAATATTCCCGCTGCGCATTAATCTAACTTCATCTTCTTGAATTTTCAATGTAATATGCACTGTCAAGTCTTCAACTTGCTCATCATAGCGGATGAATTCAGCATTCCGCTTCTCTTGCCAAGTGCCATCTGTTTCAAATTCAAATTCATCAAACTCATCATCGCGTTCAATTGTCTGTAATGTTTGGATACGAATGTTTTGATTCAAAGACGCGCTCACCCTATTCTGAATTATTCATTAATATACCAAATTATAACATAAAGATACAGCGCACACAGTGACTAAATTCACACTGTATACGCTGTACATCACGAAATCAATTAAATTTTTCTACTTATTAAGATTCATCCTTCAAATAATCTAATACAACAGTCCCAACAGCTTCTGCCGCTGTCATCATTGAAGACTCGCTAATATTGAATTTAGGATGATGGTGCGGATAAACTTCACCTTCTTCAGGTGCTGCGCCTGCATAAATGAATACACTTGGTACTTCTTTCGCATAGTACGCAAAGTCTTCTGAAGGCGGCCATGGATCACAACGTTCTACTTTTTGAATCGCAGAACGCTCTGCGTTATTCAAGGTCTCAGCAACATACTCTGTAAAATCTGGGTCATTGTATACTGCTGGATAATCATCTAGATACTCATAGTCGCATGTTACACCGAATGTTGTTTCTAAACCATCAACGACACGTTGTAACTCTTGTGCGATTTTATCTTTCGTTTCATCATGCAGACCGCGTACGTCACCTTCAATTTCTACTTTATCTTTAATAATATTGAATTGACCTTTCGCATCGAAAGAACCGATAGAAACGACACCCGTTTCAAATGGACTGATACGTCTTGATACGACACTTTGTACCGTTGTCACAAAGTTCGCACCCGCTACAATCGCATCATTTGCGTCATGCGGAGAAGAACCGTGTCCACCTTTACCGTGAATGACTAATTTAAAGTAACCACGTGCAGTTTGTACATTGCCTTCACGATAATAAATCGTACCACGTTCACCATTACTCATCACATGCACACCTAAGACATGGTCTACACCGTCTAGGACACCGTCTTTAATCATACCGATGGCACCGCCTGGCGGCATTTCTTCAGCAGGTTGATGGATTACGACCACTTTCCCAGAAAATTGATCTTTCATTTCAATCAGTGTTTCAGCCAATATCAACATATAAGCCGTATGTGCATCGTGTCCACACGCATGCATCACACCTGGATTCTCTGACGCAAACGGCAACCCTGTTGCTTCTTCAATCGGCAAAGCATCAAAGTCAGCACGAATCGCAATTGTTTTTCCTGGTTTCCCACTATCTATTGTGACTTTCACCCCGTTGTCACCGACGTTTGTTTCAACTAAGCAATCCTTATCTTTATAGAAATCCGCAATATACTTCGGTGTCTCTACCTCTTTAAACGATAACTCTGGATGCGCATGTAAATAACGTCTGATTTCAACCATACGTTCTTCCTTGTCTTGTAATCGTTGAATTAATTCTGAACTCATAGACTCCGCTCCCCTTTGTTCGATTATTGTGATTATTCAAAATATAATACTTACACTCTAACATATTTATCCAATTTACGTGCAAAATGACTTTGGTTGAGAAAGAAAAAACAGAAACCACATCATGTGATTTCTGCCTTTGTATAACTATTCTTATTTATCGTGTAGTGCTTCTTTTAATTCATCACTTGAGTTATCCCACATGTCTTTATCATGATTTTTTAAGAACTCACGGATAATTTCAATATTGTCATCACCAATATGGTCAATGACAATTTTATGTTTCATGGATTTATCCATCATGTTGACATGTTCAGGCATACTCTTATAGCCTCTGCGGATTTTCTTGTTCACTAATAAATAACAAGCTGTCAATCCAGCATAATAAGCACCTTGTTCACCACGTTCAGTCGTTACCCAGCATAACCAATAAGCTTTCGCTTCAGGACCTTCTACAGTTTCTTTATCTGTAATCCATTTAACGCCTTTTTCAACATCCGCACGAGCATGCATCGCGCCAATATCAATAAATGCTTCTTTTTCTTGTAAATCTATAAATACAGGTGCAACGTTATCCAAACTGATTGCCCCGATATTCGTTCCTTTATGGCCATCTAACGGGTCATTTTTAATAATATTGAATTGAAAACCCTTTTTGTCTGCCACAAGCCACACCTCCATTTTTAATTACCTTTATCTATTTTACCGTATCATCTGATACTTTTCGAACACAATTGTTTAACTATCAGTTCAATTCATTCAAAATACTGAGAATACGTTCTCGGATTTTGTCATCTTCAATATGATGAACCAATTCCTTAGGATAATATAATTTATAATCTTGGCGATTAATGCCTGTAATACTTTGAATAATCATAGATTGGCCGCTGATTTCTTTAATATTGCCATTACGTTGCAGTAAATGAATTGGTTGGCGATTAGACCCTGGACGGTCATAATCATAAGGCAAATCAGAGAAAGATTCGCTGACGAAGTAATAATCTGGATTAATACCACCTGCTTCAAACAGTTCTCTTAATTCATTCATCGTAATAATCGAGCCGTCAAACGGCAGATGTTTAAATAAATCACGGTTAATAAAACGGCGTGCTAAGTCGCTTAAAATGGCATCATCTTCTTTAACCCAAGCTTTCAAGTAATAAAGTACCACCGCTTCATCCAACTCTACGTATTGTTCAATCGTCATTGTCCCTTCAAAGAATGGAATAAAGTCTTTTGGGAACAACTTAAATTGATAGCCTGATTCATATAATTCTTTCGCACGTTTTAAACAATTGTTTAAAATCACTTCTCCTGCACGACTCACAGGATGGAAATAAATCTGCCAATACATTTGGTAACGACTCATAATAAAGTTCTCTACCGCGTGCATACCGCTTTCTTTAATCAGCACTTCATCTTTGGTTGGACGCATCAATCTTAAAATACGTTCCATATCAAACATGCCGTAAGAGACTCCTGTAAAATAGGCATCTCGTTGTAAATAATCCATACGGTCTGCGTCAATTTGGGATGAAATCATAGAAATTACCAGCTTGTTCGGATGCGTTTTATTAATAACATCTGCGACAGCTTTCGGGAAATCCGGTGATACTTTACTTAGCACTGCATTAACTTCTGTATCGCCTGTAATAATCGCTTGTGTAAATGCTTCATGATCGGTATTGAAGATTTTCTCAAAGCTATGAGAGAACGGACCATGGCCTAAATCATGAAGGAGTGCTGCACATAAAGCCAACAAACGGTCCTCGTTATTCCATGCTTCACGCCCCGCAAACGATTCATCGATAATACGACGTACAATTTCATAGACGCCAAGTGAATGGCCGAAGCGGCTATGTTCTGCCGTATGGAAAGACAGATACAACGTCCCGAGTTGTTTAATACGACGCAAGCGTTGAAACTCTTTTGTCTTCACTAAATCCCAAATCACTTGGTCTTTGACATGGATATAGCGATGAATCGGATCTTTGAATACTTTCTCTTCATACAATTTTTGAGTACCGTAATCTGTCTCCGCCATGAGCATCCCTCCATCGTGTTAACGTCATTTTCATTAAAATGCTTTCTTCATCAAGGCAAGGTCCATCACTTCACCGTAAACTTCACGGTTGTAAGCACGTACCATTTCAAAGCCTTGTTGACGGTAGTATTCAACACCCTCTTCGTTTTGGTTATCCACTTCAAGATACACTGCATCATATTGTCCTTTAAAGTGTTCTAACCCTTTCTCAAGCAACGCTGTCCCATAACCTTTACGTTGTGCTTTAGGGTGAATATAATGTGCAGATAAGAAGAGTTCACTGCCGTTAATAAAGTTCGCAAACCCGACAATCTCGTCATCTTCTTCTGCCACTAAAAATAATTGTTCTTTTAATCGTTTAAGCAAATGTTGCTCGTTATAAGCTGCTGTGAGCAATTCATTCACTGTTGTCGCAGCATAAATATTTAAATACGTGTCATACCATGCTTTTGTTGCCACATCTCTGATGCCGACAACATCTGCTGGTGTTGCTTCTCTCACTGTACGCATCGTTAATCACGTCTCCTTACATAGTTCAACTTTCAAAATGAATAAATTAATTATATCATATAGTTTCTCAAATTGTGGTAAAACGCACTCTCATTTTACCTTGTATTTATCATGTTTACCCTGTTTTTGCATTGTCTTTAACTTTTACTTTCAAAGCCCTTTTTTCATACTCTGATTTTTATTATACTTGAAACCTCTTTACTAGATATTTACTCGATAAGCAAAATTTATGAAGTTGCTCTAACCCATATCGTGTATTAATTCCACCCTATTTACACTAAAATTGAACAAAAAGTAAAGTTTTTGTAAAAAAGATGAATAACTTATATATAAGCGGGGTATATGAATTTTGCAAGAAGAAACTCAAGGTACCCTATCTAATTAAGCTTAAGGGACTAAAAAATTCAATAAAAGGTGATTAAAATATGGATGATACGAGCTTTGGTAACATTTATATTGACTCACAACCTGTTACGTTAGATTGGGACACTTTAGTTACAGATGAATCAGAAATGGTGGTAGATGGTATTCCACCTTCACTGATTGATAAATGGGTGAAACGTAAAGAATTAGTACCGTCTTATACTAAAGATAATTTACGTCATTTCTATACTAAAGATGTCTTAAATGCGTGCAGATCCTATGTGGAAGTTTATTAAGAATCAAACATCACGAGTGCAGTCACATCACGTTCATTAAACAGTCAATATAGAAACGAATCTCGCGATAGTTATAACGATAAGAAAGCAGGCCCGTTGTCTGGTAGCACACCAGTCATACGGGCCTTTTTTATACTTTGTATCATTATTTCGCTTGTTTACGTTTGGCTAATTTTTCTTTTAATTTTCGATCTTGTTCTTCTTTTCTGCGTTTACGTTCTTCATTACGTTTACGTAAACGTTCTTCCTCTTCAGGGTCGCGAGGTTTTTGAAGTTGCTTCTCAACTTTTTCCATCAATTCATCTTCCGTCAATGCGGCTAATGGACGGTTATTCACGAAAGCAAATGTCTTTCTGCGACCTGGACCGCAGTATGATTGGCAGCCCACCTCTATTTCGGCATCTGGATCTAGTTTTTTTAGTTTCTTTTCTAGGGATTTGCAATTTACGGCTTGGCAATCATCACAAATCAAAAATTTGTTTTTCACTGCTCTGTCCACCTCACTTTATCTCTATAATTTGTTTTAAACTATTTCAACTTTATCTATTTTACTCTTTTTCCGTAATTTTTCAAGCAACGATTTTGTGACCGCTTTAAACATCAAAAAACTGCCGCACCGTAAGTTGACCGGTGAGACAGCCTGATGTCTTATTGTCCTTGATAAACATGGAAAGGTAAAGGTTTTATATTAGATGCTTTCCAGCTTTCATAAATGGACTGACGATGTTTTGAATTTCCGATAATTGCGATACCGCAATCTCCGCCGCCTGCACCTGATGTTTTGGCAGCTGCGCCGTAGGTTTCTGCGATGTCACATAGTAATTTCAATTGTGGTGTTTCGATGTCTACAATTGCTTGTTTGTCCATCATTTGGATGATTGAGCGGTTGCGTCTAATCATCGCTTGTACACCTTTTAGGTTGTTGGTTTTAAATGCGTAGATGAGACGTTCTACACAAGATTGCGATTGTTCTAGGAAACGGCTGTAGAAATCAGGGTCTGATTTGAGACGCTTCACTTCACTGACTAAGTAGGGAGAGGAGGCGGGTGAGCCGGTCCAGCCGATTAAGACTTCCATGTTTTCTGGGGCTTGAAGCGGTTCAGTATACAAACCTGGCCAGTTTTTCTTCACAACTTCAGCGACAGATGAAGTCTCAATCTGCTGCATGACCCAATCATGATCAAAGGTACTATACGCAAGCCATCCTGTGAAGACACTGACTGCGATATCACCGCATGAACTTAAACTTTGTAGTTTCATATTCGCAATGACCGCTAATTTATAAATGTTTAAATTAGCTAAGTCTAATTCATAAAATTCATTTAAAGCTTTAACCACTGAAACCAATACTGCAGCACTTGAGCCCAAACCATATTTATGACCCGAAGCATCATCTAAGTTACTATCAATGACTAAATTAAAGTGTTTTAATGATTTACCGCAGCTTTTAGCATATTGTTCAAATACCTCTACAGCTGTAATGACATAAGCTAATTGTTTCGCCGCATCTGCATCAGATACAGAAATCTTATCGCCTTCTCTATGGAAGGTAATCGGTTCATGGTGTAATGTTTTAGAATGGATAGAACCGCCATTGTCTCCAGAAGCTTCAATGCTGGCAGTAACGAAACGATTTACCGCTATTAAGACAGATTTATAACCGGGTTCTGTTACCGCATATTCACCTGCAATATAAAGTTTACCTGGGGCTTTGACTTGAATCATAGCTCATCTTCCTCATTTATAATTTCAACGCCTGTACCGATATCACTTGCGATGATTTGGTCTGAATCAAAATACGTTGTTAATTTATCAATCACAGCTTGTTGATGTTGTTTTTGGACTAACACTTTTACATTCGGTCCTGCATCCATAGTAAAGTACGCTGGCAGACCTGCTTCACGACATTCATGCACTAAAGCCATCGCATCATAACTTTCAGGTACCAAATATGTAAATGGCGGTTGTGCACCTAAGTTTGTCGCATGCATACGTAATCCATTTTCTTCAAAGACACGGCCTAAACGGTCGAAATCTTTATCGGCAATGGCAGCTTTTGCTTCAGCAATATCCGCTTCTACATGATCTAACCAATACTGATAGAAACGTGATGTATTTCTTGTCAACGACATCCCTGCACGACTTTTAACCTTCTTAGATTTTTGATTAATGACCACAAAAATCATTGCTAAATCATCTTCCCAATGATCTGCATCAATCGCATGTGCATAAGATGTTTCATCATCATGTCCTTTTTCCCATTCTGCAAATCCGCCAAAGATACTACGGCTTGCTGAGCCTGAACCACGACGTGCTAAGCGTGACAAATCTTTATCAGAAAGATTCATCTCTAACGCTTCATTACATGCGGCAGCTAAAGCCGCAAAGGCACTTGCTGAAGAAGCTAAACCAGCAGCTGTCGGTACAAAGTTAGTACTATCGATACGTGCATGCAATTCTGTACCTGCACGCTCTCTGACTAAATCTAAGTATGCTGAAATCTTCTGAGTCTCTTTTTCATCCACTTCCTCCCCATTTAAGAAGAAGTAGTCTCGATCTAATTGCGCATCAAATGTTGCGCGTGTCTCTGTATAAAATTTATCTAAAGTTAACGATAGACTGTTATTCATCGGAATAATCAATGCTTCGTCAGCTTTCCCCCAATACTTAATCAGCGCAATATTCGTATGCGCTCTCGCTTTGCCCGTCTTCACCAATTGAATTAACCTCCTAAATTCTCAATCCATGTATGTTGCGCGCCTGCTTCTTTGACTGCTTGAGCAACTTTTTTCGCTGTCGCATAGTCTTTCACTAATGTAATCACACTGCCGCCACGTCCGCTTCCTGTCAATTTCCCAGCTACTGCACCGGCTTGTTTCGCCACTTGCAGTAAACGGTCAATCTTCGGATGACTGACAGTTAATGTAGATAAGTATGTTTGACACTCATTAAAAATCTCTGCTAAAGATTCAAAGTTATGTGTATTAATCGCTTGATTTGCTTTGTGAACCAAACGTCCAATACGCTCTATAAACGCCATGTTTTCTTGATTATTTTTCACTAATTCATGGACGTCACTGACAGCTTCTTTGGTATTCCCTTTTATACCTGTATCTAAAACGACCATATATCCTGCCACATTTAAAGTTTTTAAAGGGGTAAAAACGCCTTCTTGGAACCAAGTCGGCTTATTAGAAACAATCGTTTGTGCATCAATACCGCTTGGTTTACCATGTGCAATCATTTCTGCCCAATTTACATGTTCAATCAATGTTTCATCTGATAACGGCTGATTCATAAAATCAAATGCTGCTCTCGTAAAAGCAACCGCTACTGCAGCGCTAGAACCTAAACCTCTTGAAGGCGGTAATTGTGCATCGATTTTTATCATCACAGGTGATTCAATATGATTCTCTTCTTCGAATCTGCTGATTAAGGCATGTAAATGTTCAGGGGCATCTGCAATTTCGCCTTCAAAGACATCACTGATCATTGTTGACACTGCCAATTCTGGCATTTCTTCAATTGTAACTGTTACTTTTCCAGAAGAAAATGGCATCGCAATCGCAGGTTGTCCAAATGTTACCGCATGTTCCCCTACTAATATTATTTTCCCATTAGATTCTCCGTAGCCTGTTCGTGTCATATCGCATCACCTTTAGCACTTTCCTAGTTTGTCATGGTATATCTATATTGCATCCTGTTTCTCTGCATGTTGAAATAGCCAGTCACTCTCTTTCACGAGTCTGATCGAAAATGACAGGATTGAAAGGCGCATATTACGTCTTTTTGTCATTGATATACCCATAATTTATTTCCGACATTCTATTTTTTTATCAAATAACTCTTTCTCTTTTGATATATTTATTCAAATACCGTTTTATTATACCCTATTTTCTGCATTGTTTTATCATACCTAGGTTGTAAAATTAATACCTGATATTAAACTACTTCCCCATTTTACCGAAAATCGTTTATGATTTAAACGATTTGTTCATATATCGGTCATAATT
Source organism: Staphylococcus simulans (assembly GCF_003043455.1). Lineage (GTDB taxonomy): Bacteria > Bacillota > Bacilli > Staphylococcales > Staphylococcaceae > Staphylococcus > Staphylococcus simulans_A. The sequence goes on from NZ_PZGG01000042.1 coordinate 16,423, forward strand.
TTCACTTTCATGGGTAAATTACAAGAATATTTTTTAAGCAATACAATATAAAAGGGATGCACCTAGCTTTTCAGCTATTTACATCCCTTTGTGCTTAATCGTCCATTTTTGCGTTGATTTTAGCATTACGTGCAATCATGCGTTCGAAATATTTTTCAAAACGTTCCCATTCTTCATCACTGATAGGTTCCATATTCAATGTTCCACCTAAATCCTTGATAGCATAGAGTAGTTTAAACATCACATCTTGAACTGTCAGCTCATGACTGAACAAGGTTTCAAGCGAAGCCATACAAGATGGATCGATATCTGGATATTTAAACTTTGTTTCTTCGCCTTGTAGAGCTCTGTCATAGAACGCTTTCATCATTTCAGCACGTTCTTCACCTGAACCTTCCACACACAAGTATACTTGAACCGCAATGCCGCCTCTGACTCTGCGTTGTGAAATACCCGCAAATTTCTTATCGTTAATGCTCAAATCAAATTTTCCCGGGCAATAAGAACGTTCAATTTCTTTCGTTTCAATTTTCACATGTTCATCTTCGAACATTTTATCTACAACTAAATACAGTAAATTGAATGCTTCATCAATTGAAACTTCAGTCTTTCCTTTAAAAATCAACGAAAAGTTTAAAATACCTTGGTCTAAAACAACACCTAAACCGCCAGAATTACGGACAATCACATTATAGCCGCGTTCATCGACTAAATAACGAATGCCTTCTTTCAGATGCGGCAGACGTGCATCATGTGTACCTAAAATAACGGTATGTTGATGAATCCAAGTGCGGACTACACTGCAAGATAAATCCTTGCCCACACTTTCTGAAAATGTGTCATCAAACGCAAAAGATTGCATTGGCGCAAAACCAGTTGAATGGTCTACATAGCGCCAATCTTTACCGTCAAAATAACGTTCAGCTAAATCCATTATTGTAATGTTTGTGCTGCAGTGATGATTGATAAGTTATATACATCTTCAGTTGAGCAACCACGGCTTAAATCGTTTACTGGAGAATTTAAACCTTGTAAAACAGGTCCGATTGCTTCATATCCGCCTAAACGTTGTGCAATTTTGTAACCGATGTTACCTGCTTCTAAGCTTGGGAATACGAATACATTTGCGTCACCTTTAATTTGTGCATCTGGTGCTTTTTTAGATGCAACTTCTGGAACGATTGCTGCGTCAAATTGGAATTCACCATCGATGACAACGTCTTTCAAGCCTTCTGATTCAGCTTTTTCTTGTGCAGCTTTTGTTGCTTCCGCTACTTTTTCAACATCGTCTGATTTCGCTGAACCTTTTGTTGAGAAGCTTAATAACGCTACTTTAGGGTCCATGCCGAAGCTTTTCGCTGTTTTTGCACTTTCTACTGCAATTTCAGCTAAGTCTGTTGCTTCTAATGTAGGGTTGATTGCACAGTCGCCGAAAACATATTGTTCTTCGCCTTTAATCATGAAGAACACACCTGATGTTTTCGCAACACCTGGTTTAGTTTTGATGATTTGTAATGCTGGACGAACTGTATCGCCTGTTGAGTGTGCAGCACCGCTGACTAGTCCTTCAGCTTTACCTGCATAAACAAGCATCGTACCGAAGTAGTTTACATTGTTAAGCATATCTTCTGCTTGCTCTTTAGTCGCTTTACCTTTACGACGTTCTACAAATGCGTCTACTAATTCTGGTTTCAAGTCGCTTGTTGAAGGTGTGATAATTTCAATACCTGAAATATCTAAATCTTTGTCTTTCGCTAACGCTTCAATTTTGTCTTTATCACCTAATACAACTGGTGTTACAAAATCTGAAGATTGTAATTTTGTTGCTGCAGTCAATACACGTTCGTCTTCACCTTCAGGTAATACAATACGTACATTTTTTCCTGAAAGTTTGTCTTTCAATACATCTAATAAACTAGGCATAATATCCTCCTTGAAAATCTCGCTTTTTAATATTTTTTCATCCATAATTATACGCCATTTACGAAGTAATTTCCACGTTCCGACCTCTAATCGATTTGTATGCTTTGTCTCTGCCTTTATGATAAAATTTGAATTGAATTAAAAGATATTTCAAAAGGAGCGATATTAATGAGTCAAGCAGCAGAAACATTAGATGGTTGGTACAGCCTCCATTTATTATATGCAATCGATTGGCCGACATTACGTCTTGTACCTAATGAAGACCGTCAAGAAATTGTCAAAGAATTCCAAGACTTCTTAGATAAATTAGGTTCAGTACGTGAGCATCATAACGGTGATCATGTACTTTATAACGTCACAGGTCAAAAAGCTGACATTTTACTTTGGGTATTACGTCCTGAAATGCAGGAACTGAACGCAATTGAATTAGCTTTAAATAAATTACGTATTGCAGATTACCTAATTCCTACGTACTCATACGTTTCTGTGATTGAATTAAGCAACTATCTTGCTGGTAAATCAGATGAAGACCCTTATGAGAACCCTCATGTGAAAGCACGTCTTTACCCTGAATTACCAGAAAAAGAATATATTTGCTTCTATCCAATGAACAAACGTCGTAACGAAACATATAACTGGTACATGCTTTCAATGGAAGAACGTCAAAAATTAATGTATGACCACGGTATGATCGGACGTAAATACGCTGGCAAAATCAAACAATTCATCACAGGATCAGTCGGCTTCGATGATTACGAATGGGGCGTTACACTATTCTCTGATGACGTACTGCAATTCAAAAAAATCGTTTATGAAATGCGTTTCGATGAAACAACAGCACGATACGGAGAGTTCGGCAGCTTCTTTATTGGTCATAGATTACCAGAAGACACTCTAGAAAAATTCTTTAGTATTTAAGCAAGACCAACAAATTAATATAACGAAACTCAGGGACTGACATCGATGTCAGTCCCTTCTTTCATATAAAAACAGCACCTGTTCTAAACTCAAAGAACAGGTGCATCTCTATGTATCAACCTCTCCAAGGGCATACGGGTAAAGCGTGCGTTATAAGAAGGAAGAGAACTCTACAACGCCCCTCTCGCTGTAAGTTCTCTTCAAGTAATCTATAGTTATGGTGTTATTCATTAATTAAAGCAGAAGACTAGACCAGCATTAAGAATTGAACGACACCTATGTACCACATGTACGCTGTCGATACAGCCTGTACGTTAGCGGCACGTTCTTCGGCATCATCCACTCTTAATGTCGGTAGCTTCTGCCGTCTAAGCGTACACATGTATGGCTTGAAATACAGTGCCGCTCATCCCTCGTGTAGTGTCCTTGGAGAACTCTGCCACTACTTGTTTAGCTGGTTAACTGATAAGCAGCTACTGTCGCTACTCAGTTAACATGCTTTAACAGCTAACCATTATAACTTTAACCGTTTAGAAATATTTGAAACATTAGATATAGTATGCAAGTATATTATGATACTTAATTAGAAATAATGAACATAATATTTTACATTTATCATTTATTGTTCTCATAAATCATTTCCATCCCGTACGCTTCCTTCTATATCAACGTTGTTGAAAAAGTTTTACATAAACGAAAAGAAATCTTAGGTTGTTTCTGTAAGTATTTTCCGACATAATAAGTATACTAATTGAATTTTCTAAAAAGTTTAAAATTACATATACAACAAAGGAAAATGAGTGATGTTATGGAACTAGATAATAGAACAAGTTATATAGAAGATACCCCGAAAGAACGCCTTGCGAAAGATACTATTATGTTAGCGGGACGTATTTTATTAGAATCTGGCGCTGAAGGTACACGTGTAGAAGGAACAATGACACGCATCGCCGAAACGCTTGGCTTCTATGAAAGCAATAGCTTCGTCACAAATACAGTTATCAATTTTTTATTAGATAATCAAACGACACCGCGTATGTATCGTATTGAGTCACGTGATACCAATTTAATCAAAATTTCACAGACAAATTCTGTTTCTCGTAAACTTGCGTCAGGAAAAATCGGCCTAGAAGAAGCATATGAAACACTAAAAAAGATTTATGATGAAAAACAAACCCATGATTTAATTTATAAAGGCATCGCAGCTGCCATTATTTCAATCAGTTTCTTATATTTACAGACCGGTAATTTTGTAGATATTGTTGCCACTATTTTTGCTGGAAGTTTAGGTTATTTATTAGTCGAAATGTTATACCGTGCGAATTTAAAAACATTATTTATCCCAGAGTTTTTAGGTTCTGTAGTCATTGGAGGCATTGCGATACTCGGTCATAACTTAGTACCAGACGGATCGCTTTCTGCGATTATCATCGCAGCCGTCATGCCGATTGTACCTGGAGTCTTGATTACGAATGCGATTCAAGATTTATTCGGCGGTCATATGATGATGTTTACAACCAAATCTTTAGAAGCATTAGTGACTTCATTCGGCATCGGTGCCGGAGTCGGCACAATGCTATTAATATTTTAGGAGGGTGATGACAAGATGCTATTTTGGATTTCACATTTTTTCTTTAGTTATATTGCGTCACTGTTCTTCTGTATTATATTCGATGCGCCGAAACGCATGTACTTTTATGCAGGTTTCGTAGGTGCATGTGGTTGGACAGTCTATATCATTTTATATTCCGGACTCCATATTCATACAATCTACGCCTCTTTCTTTTCAAGTCTCACATTAGGCTTAATCAGTCATATTATGGCACGTTTAAAGAAAGAACCTGTCATTATTTTTATGATTCCTGGTATTATTCCTTTAGTACCCGGAGGTTTAGCTTTTGATACAACTAAAAGCTTGATTATACTGCAATTCAGCAAAGCTGTACCCACAATGTTAGAGGTTACTTTAATCGCTGGAGCCATCGCAATGGGCTTACTCTTTGCGGATCAAATTGCACGCTTAGTCATTACTAGTAAAAGCAAGCTAACTCCTAAAACAAAACATTAACATTTAGATACAAGAACACCCAATAAAGCAATGATACCTATAAAGCTTTATTGGGTGTCTTATTTTTTCAAGATAGAGATCACTATCCCAAAACGACCAATCAAATAAAAAAACAATATAAATACACTTGAATAATATCGGTAATAAAATTAAAATATAGATGAAGGG
>NZ_PZGG01000043.1 GCF_003043455.1 Staphylococcus simulans
GTCCATAAACTCAGAAGACAATTAATAAAGTACGATTTTCAATTCTAAGTGAAAGTCGTACTTTTATTTTGGATTTAAAGATTTAAACTGAAAAATAACTATTTGAGGGTAACAAGTCATTACTTTTATAGGGGATTACTTTTAATTGAATACCAGATTAAGGTAAAATATAAAGGGTAGTTTTGAGAAAACATGAATACTGCATCATGAATGCAATATAAAGCAGGTGAAATACATGACCAATATTTTAGTCATAAATTTAGGAAGCACATCATCAAAAATCGGCTTTTATCAAGATGAAAATTGTGGTTCAATAGAAACGATTCATCATGATTTGAACATCTCACAAAAACCTTTGCTTGATCAAGAATCATATCGAATTGACACCATAAAAACATTTATCAAAGAAAATACACCTGGAATGCAAAGCATTGAGGCGATTGCTTGCAGAGGCGGTCTGCTTAAACCCATTGCTGGCGGCACATATAAAGTTAATCCTAAAATGTATGAAGATTTAAGGTCATTTAAATATGGAGTGCATGCTTCAAATTTAAGTGGGATTATAGGGTATAAATTAGGAGAAATACTAAATGTGCCTGTATTTATTGTTGATCCTGTCGTTGTTGACGAGTTAATTGATATCGCAAGGATAACAGGCATAAAAGAGATTGAGCGTAGAAGCGTCTTTCATGCTTTAAATCAAAAAGCAGTTGCACGTCAATATGCAAAGTCCATTCAAAAATCTTATAACAAAGTTAATGTTATTGTAGCTCACATGGGCGGAGGTATTACAGTCGGTGCACATTTATATGGTAAAGTTGTAGACGTGAATGAAGGCTTATATGGAGAAGGTCCAATGAGTCCAGAACGTGCTGGCACAATCCCAAATGATATGCTTTATCAATTTGGTGTTAAGCGTGGTTATTCACTTGAAGCACTCCATCACTTTATTAGTAAGCAAGCAGGACTCGTCGACTTATGTTCTACCAATAATATGAAAGAATTGACGAATCAATATAACAACAATAATGAAGTACGTTTAATTTTGGACGCAATGATTTATCAAATTGCGAAAACGATTGGTGAAAGAGCCGTAATTTTTAAAGGTAATATCGATCAAATTTTATTAACTGGTGGAATTGCACACAGCCAACTCATTACGGATAAAATCCAAGAATATGTCGAATGGATTGCTCCAATGAGTGTATACCCTGGAGAGTTAGAGATGGAAGCTCTCGCAAGCCAAGTTTATGAAGCAGTTAATTTACGAGAAGAAGTAAAAATATATAGTTAGGAGATCAATCATGGCAGAAGAACAATATGATTTAGTTATTCTAGGTGGCGGCACTGCAGGTTACGTTGCAGGAATCCGCGCATCGCAATTGGGTAAAAAAGTCGCGATTGTTGAAAATCAATTATTAGGCGGTACATGTCTACATAAAGGATGTATTCCAACTAAAGCCTTATTAAAGTCAGCTGAAGTATTACATACAGTTAAACATGCTGCGGCATATGGTATTGAAACAGACCAATTTAATTTGAATTACGATAAAGTATTTGAACGAAAAAATGATATCGTTGCACAAATGCATACAGGTGTAAAACATCTCATGCAGCATAACCATATTGATATTTACAATGGTACTGGACGTATCTTAGGATCATCAATCTTCTCACCACAACCTGGTACGATATCAGTTGAATATGAAGATGGTACATCTGAACTTATTCCAAATGACTATGTGCTGATTGCGACAGGTTCTAAACCAGCAGAATTGCCATTTTTATCATTTGATCATCAAGTTGTACTTTCAAGTAACGATATCTTAAAAATGACAGAACTGCCTCAATCAATTGCTATAATTGGTGGCGGAGTCATAGGTATGGAATTCGCTTCATTGTTAAACGATTTCGGCGTTGAAGTAACAGTCATTGAGGCTGGTGAACGCATTTTACCTAGTGAAAATAAGTCCGTTACACAAACGTTGAAAAAACACCTGAACGATAGAGGTGTGCATATTCATGAAAATGTACAATTATCTGAAGACCAAATTCAAATTAAAGAAGATTCAGCAATAATTAAATTAGACGATGATTCAATTCAAGTAGATAAAATTTTATTAGCTGTAGGTCGTAAACCAAATACAGATGACATCGGCTTGAATAATACGAAAATCACATTAGATGACAAAGGATTTATTGAAGTAAATGATAAACAACAAACCAATGAACAGCACATTTATGCAGCTGGAGACTGTATTGGTAAATTACAACTGGCACATGCTGGTTCTAAAGAAGGAACTACCGCTGTAGAAGCAATGTTTGAAGATTCAGTGATTCCAGTGGATTATAATGCAATTCCTAAATGTGTCTATACTTACCCAGAAATCGCATCAATTGGTATGAATATAGAACAAGCTAAAGCAGCAAGTTATAAAAAAGCTCGTAGTTTTAAAGTTCCTTTCAAAGCGATTGGTAAAGCAGTCATTGAAGATGCAAATCAGCAAGATGGTTTTTGTGAAGTAGTGGTAGACCAAGAAACAGATTCTGTATTAGGATTAAGTATGATTGGTCCACACGTAACAGAATTAATTAACGAGGTAGCTTTACTTCAATTTATGAATGGATCTACGCTTGAATTAGGACTGACAACTCATGCGCATCCTTCACTATCAGAAGTTCTAATGGAAGCAGGACTTAAAGCAGCAAAACGCTCTGTTCATGCGTAATATGAGGAGGAAATAAAAAATGATGGATTATAAATCTGCCGGTCTGACCGAAAATGATTTAAAAGAAATGTATAAATGGATGGATCTTGGCCGCAAATTAGATGAGAGAATGTGGCTTTTAAACCGTGCAGGCAAAATTCCTTTCGTTATTAGTTGCCAAGGTCAAGAAGCAGCACAAATCGGTATGGCATTTGCGATGGAAAAAGGGGATGTTTCTGCACCTTATTATCGCGATTTAGCATTAATCACATATTTAGGTATTACACCTGCTGAAACAATGATGTCAGCCTTTGGTAAAAAAGGGGATGTTAACTCAGGTGGTAAACAAATGCCTTCACATTATAGTAAAAAGTCAGTTGATATCTTATCACAAAGTTCTCCGGTCGGTACACAAGTACTCCAAGGTGTAGGTGCAGCTTTAGCTTTAAAAATGGATCGTAAACCTAATATTGCTATGGCAACGTTAGGTGAGGGAACATCTAACCAAGGGGATTTCCATGAAGGCCTAAACTTTGCCGGTGTTCAAAAATTACCATTTGTATGTGTGATAGAAAACAATGAATATGCGATTTCAGTACCTTCACATTTACAGTATGCTGCGGAAAAACTTTCTGATCGTGCATTAGGCTATGGTATCCACGGTGAAAGAGTAGACGGTAATGACCCAATTGCGATGTATAAAGCGATGCATGAAGCACGCGAAAGAGCACTAAATGGCGAAGGCTCTACTTTATTAGAAGCAATGTGTACAAGAATGACGGCACATTCTTCAGATGATGACGATCAATATCGTAGCCCTGAAATTAGAGAAGGTTTAAAATCTCAAGATTGCAACATTAAATTCAAAGCACATCTGATGGATTTAGGTATTGTTGATCAAGCTTGGTTCGATGAAGTTGAAAAAGAGAATAAGACGCTTGTTCATAAAGCGACAAAAGAAGCAGAAGCTTCTCCTTATCCAGACCCAAGTGAAACATATACATTTGTTTATGAAGAAGGAGGGCTTGAATAATGGCTAAACTCACTTATTTAGCAGCAATCAAACAAGCAATATATCAAGCTATGGAAAAAGACCCTGACGTGTTCGTATTAGGAGAAGACGTTGGTAAAAAAGGTGGCGTATTTGGTGTTACTCAAGGTTTACAAGAAAAGTTCGGAATCGAACGTGTCATTGATACACCCTTAGCTGAATCCAATATTGTCGGTACAGCTATCGGAGCTTCTATGTTAGGCAAGCGTCCTATTGCTGAAATTCAATTTGCGGAATATATTTTACCAGCAACTAACCAAATCATGAGCGAAGCTGCAAAAATGCGTTATCGTTCAAATAATGATTGGAGTTCACCAATTACAATCCGTGCACCATTCGGTGGAGGTATACACGGTGCTTTATATCATTCTCAAAGTATAGAAAGTGTCTTTGCTTCTACACCAGGTTTAACAATCGTTATACCATCTACACCATATGATGCGAAAGGGTTACTTTTAGCTTCAGTAGAATCTAATGATCCTGTACTCTATTTCGAACATAAAAAGGCATATCGCTTACTTAAAGAAGAGGTACCTGAGGAATATTACACAGTACCTATAGGCAAAGCAGACGTAAAACGTGAAGGTAGTGATATTACTGTCTTTACTTATGGTTTATGTGTTAATTATAGTCTACAAGCAGCAGATGTCTTAGCAGAAGAGGGTATCGACGTAGAGGTAGTGGACTTGCGCACAGTTTATCCATTAGACAAAGAAACAATTATTGAGCGCGCAAAACGTACAGGTAAAATTTTATTAGTTACAGAAGATAATTTAGAAGGTAGCATTATGTCAGAAGTATCGGCAATCATCGCTGAAAATTGCTTATTTGATTTAGATGCGCCTATCATGCGTCTTGCTGGTCCAGACGTACCATCTATGCCATTCTCTCCACCGTTAGAGGATGAATTCATGATGAATCCAGATAAAATTAAAGCGAAAATGTTAGAACTTGCACGTTTCTAAAATATAGGAGGCTTATCAAATGGAGATTAAAATGCCGAAACTCGGAGAAAGTGTACACGAAGGTACAATTGAACAATGGTTAGTAGAAGTCGGCGATACAATTGAAGAATACGAGCCTATTTGTGAAGTTATTACTGATAAAGTAACAGCTGAAGTGCCATCCACTGAAGCTGGAACAATCACCAAAATCTTAGTTGAAGCTGGAGAAACAATCAGTGTGGGAACACCAATTTGTGAAATCGAAGCTGAAGGTTCTTCAGAGGATAGTTCAGAAGCTGATTCCAAACCAGAACCAACAACTACTACAGAAACATCAGAAAATGAAAATATATCAACAGAACCACAAACTGAATCTAAACAAACAGAATCAGATAAACCGTTAAATAATGGCAGATATTCACCTGTTGTATTCAAATTGGCTTCTGAACATCAAATTGATTTGTCGCAAGTTAAAGGAACTGGTTTTGAAGGTCGTGTGACAAAGAAAGATATTGAATATGTGATTGCTCATCCAGAAACAGTTTCAACTCAAGCTGAGACAGCACCAACATCAACTGAATCTACTAAAGAAGTAAATAGTCAACAAACTTCATCAACAAATTCATCAGATGTTCCAGCGGATTCCGTTCCAGTTAATGGTGTACGTAAAGCCATTGCTAAACATATGGTTCAAAGTGTATCAGAAATTCCTCATGCATGGATGATGGTAGAAGCTGATGCTACAAACTTAGTAAAAACGAGAAACCATCATAAAAATCAATTTAAAGCAAAAGAAGGCTATAATTTAACATTTTTCGCATTCTTTGTTAAAGCAGTTGCGGAAGCATTAAAAGAATACCCAATGTTAAATAGTAGTTGGCAAGGTTCTGAAATCAAAGTGCATAAAGATATCAATATTTCTATTGCGGTTGCAGTAGAGGACAAACTATATACACCAGTGATTCACCATGCTGATGAAAAATCTATTAAAGGGATTGCACGTGAAATTAATGAGCTTGCTCAAAAAGCACGTCAAAATAAATTAACACAAGCTGATTTACAAGGTGGTACATTCACGGTAAATAATACAGGTACATTCGGTTCTGTATCTTCTATGGGTATTATTAACCATCCACAAGCTGCAATTTTACAAGTAGAATCCATTGTGAAAAAAACTGTTGTAATTGATGATATGATCGCAATTCGCAATATGGTCAATTTATGTATTTCAATCGATCATCGTATCCTGGATGGCTTACAAGCAGGTCATTTCATGAACACAATCAAAAACAGAGTCGAACAATTTACTATCGAACACACGCATATTTATTAAACCATTTTGAACGTTAAGGTTCATCCTGTTGAAGATTACTAAATTAATTAGTAGAATAAAATAGAACGTTATTAAGAACTGAAAGGTGATTTCGATATGGATTTAAATTTCGATTTATATATGAACGATGTTGTTGAACAAGCACGTAACGAGATTGAAAAAGCAGGTTATGAACAACTTACAACACCTGAAGAAGTAGATGCTGTTTTAAAACAAGATGGTACAACACTTGTGATGGTAAACTCAGTTTGTGGTTGTGCCGGTGGTATTGCACGTCCAGCTGCCGAGCATTCATTACATTATGATAAACTACCTGACCGTTTAGTTTCAGTATTTGCTGGTCAAGATAAAGAAGCTACACAACAAGCAAGAGATTATTTTGAAGGTTATGCACCATCAAGCCCATCATTTGCGCTAGTGAAAGATGGTAAAATTGCTGAAATGATTGAACGTCACCAAATTGAAGGTCATGACATCATGGATGTTATTACACAACTTCAAAATTTATTCGAAAAATATTGTGAAGAAAGATAAGAGGCAAAGCAGATGAAGCGTTTTAATCCCTATAAAATAGGATTTAGAACGATAAAGACTGCTGTAGGAATGGCACTTGGAATAATTATTGCCAAATTGATTGGTTTAGATAATTTTTCTTCAAGTGCCATTTTAGTTGTTTTATGTATTAAACATACAAAAGTACATTCCCTACAAGCAATTGTTTCTCGTTTTGTATCCTGTATTCTTATATTAATATTAGGATCCATCGTTTTTAGTTTGCTTGGTCAAAATGCAATTGTATTAGGTTTAATCGTATTATTCTTTATACCTTTAACGGTTGTTTTAGGTGTGCAAGAAGGTATTATTACAAGCTGCGTTATATTACTCCATGTTTTCAACGCTAAAGTTATTGATTTTCACTTATTTATCAATGAAGTTTTATTGTTAATTGTTGGTCTAGGTATCGCATTTATTATGAATTTAATTATGCCAAGCCTGGATAAACAATTAAAGGAATATAAACATAAAATAGAGAAACAATTTACAGAGACTTTCGATGCATTCAGTAAATCATGTTTTGATTTAGATTATCCAGTTGATGTACCGCTCAAAAATATTGAATTAGAAATCCAAAAAGCGAAGTCTTACGCTTTCAGAGACGTAAAAAATCACTTTGTTCGTAATGAAAACTCTTATTATCATTATTTTGATATGAGAGAAGAACAATTGGAAATCATAGAGCGTATTGAACATTTGCTGAAGAATATCAAATCAGAAGATAAAATGATGCACCGTTTAGGTAATTTATTTGCTGAGATAGCTAAGAATGTTAATAGTAACGATTATACAGCGATGCGCCTGTATTCACTTTATGATTTACATATTGATCTTTATGATCAATCTCTGCCTCAGTCCAAAGAGGCCTTAATTAATCGTGCAAATGAAATACAAATTGTAAGTGAACTAGAACGATATTTACAAATCAAATCTCATTTTGGATCGTTAAAATTATATGATGAAATATAAAAAAAGAGGGTGATCTTTTATTACAGATCATCCTCATTTTTATTACTGCATCAATGGTGCTAAGCTTGATAATATAAGTGCAACGATTACCGCTATCAACATAACGATAATAACGACTTTTGAGACTTTGCCTTTAAACACGTTATTCTCCTCCAGATAAACTTCTTCTTAATTGTAAATATAGTACATTATTTTAAATCAATATGGTTATGATTTCAACGTAACGCTTACAAATTATTATATCATGATTTTAACCTATTTTTTGAACATATATGTTTTACAAAGCAGATAAATCGTATACACTAAACATAGTATAGGAAGGGGTTAAAACATGATTAACGAACAACGTTTACTAGAAACATTTTTAGAATTGGTACAAATCGACTCAGAAACAGGTCACGAAGAAATCATCCAACCAATTCTTAAAGAAAAATTTGAAAATTTAGGTTTAACAGTAAAAGAAGACAATGCAAGTGAACAACCAGATTTAGGCGCTAACAACTTAATCAGTACACTTGCAGCAACAGAAAATCAAAACAAAACCCAAAAAATTTATTTTACCAGTCATATGGACACTGTTGCACCAGGCATTGGAGTCAAACCTATCGTTAAAGATGATGGATATATCTATTCAGATGGTACGACTGTGTTAGGTGCAGATGACAAAGCAGGCATTGCTGCTTTACTTGAATTGATTCAAGTTCTAAAAGAAAATAACATCCCACATGGTCAAATTCAATTTGTTATCACAGTGGGTGAAGAGTCTGGTTTATTAGGAGCAAAAGCGCTTAATCCTGAATTGTTAGATGCGCAATTCGGCTATGCAGTGGACGCTAGTGCTCCGATTGGTACTACTGTATTAGGTGCACCTACACAAATGAAACTCAGTGCAGTGATTCATGGTAAAAAAGCACATGCAAGTACACCAGATAAAGGTGTAAGTGCTATAAATATTGCAGCGAAAGCAGTTAGCAAAATGAAGTTAGGTAAAATCGACAATGAAACAACTGCAAATATTGGTAGTTTTACTGGAGGTTCAGCAACGAATATAGTCGCTGACGAAGTCACATTACATGCGGAAGCTAGATCACATGATAATAATAAAATCGAAGCGCAAATCAATCACATGAAACAAGTGTTTGAAGAAACTGCTGAAGCATATGGATGCTCTGCAGATGTGATTACAAGTAAAAGTTATCAAGGTTTCAAAGTTGATGAAGATGCTAAAGTAACACAATATGCAGTGAAAAGTGCACAAAGTCTAGGATTAAGCGGCAATACAGTCGTTGCAGGCGGTGGTTCCGATGGTAATATCATCAACGCATTAGGAATACCAACTGTCATTATTGGTATTGGTTATCAAAATATCCATACCACAGAAGAAAGAATAGAAATTCAGTCGTTAAATCTATTAGCGGAACAATTACTTAAAATTGTAGAATTAACAAGCGCTTGATTTTAAGCTTGAATAAGTGAGCAAGAACGCTAATTGTGATACAATAAAATAGAAAATTTTATCAAAGAGAGGTAAGTAATATGACGCAACAAATTGGTGTAGTCGGTTTAGCCGTAATGGGTAAAAACCTAGCTTGGAATATTGAATCTCGTGGCTATACAGTCTCAGTTTATAACCGCTCAAAAGAAAAAACTGATGCAATGGTCGAAGAATCAAAAGGCAAAAATATTCACCCAACATATTCTTTAGAAGAATTTGTAAACTCACTAGAACGTCCACGTAAAATTCTTTTAATGGTTAAAGCAGGTCCAGCAACGGATGCGACAATTGAAGGCTTATTACCATTATTAGATAATGGCGACATTTTAATCGATGGTGGTAATACAAACTATCAAGATACGATTCGTCGTAACAAAGCATTAGCAGAAAGCGGCATTAACTTTATTGGTACAGGCGTGTCAGGTGGAGAAGTCGGCGCATTGACTGGCCCTTCAATTATGCCTGGTGGCCAAAAAGAAGCATATGATAAAGTTGCTGATATCTTAGAAGCAATCTCAGCTAAAGCTGACGACGGTGCACCATGTGTAACATACATTGGTCCAGATGGTGCTGGACACTACGTTAAAATGGTACACAATGGTATTGAATATGCTGACATGCAATTAATTGCTGAAAGCTATGCGCTAATGAAAGATGCATTGCATATGTCACATACTGAAATTGCAAACACATTCAAAGAATGGAATGACGGCGAACTTGAAAGTTACTTAATTGAAATCACTGGCGAAATCTTCAACAAACTTGATGAAGACGGCACACCATTAGTTGAAAAAGTAATGGATAAAGCAGGACAAAAAGGTACAGGTAAATGGACTTCTATTAACGCATTAGAACTAGGAGTTCCTTTAACAATCATTACAGAATCTGTATTCGCCCGTTTCATTTCATCAATGAAAGATGAACGTGTAGCTGCATCTAAAGAGTTAACAGGTCCTTCACCAAAATTTGAAGGCAATAAAGATGAATTCTTAGAAAAAATCCGTAAAGCACTTTACATGAGTAAAATCTGCTCATATGCACAAGGGTTTGCGCAAATGCGTAAAGCTAGTGAAGAAAACGAATGGAATTTGCAACTTGGCGAGTTAGCTATGATTTGGAGAGCAGGTTGTATTATTCGTGCACAATTCTTACAAAAAATTAAAGAGGCTTATGATAATAATCCAGAACTACAAAACTTATTATTAGATCCTTACTTTAAAGATATCGTAACAAATTATCAATCAGCATTACGTGATGTTGTAGCTGAAAGTGTTGCAAATGGTGTTCCTACACCTGGATTTGCTGCAAGCATTAATTACTTTGATAGTTATCGTTCAGAAAACTTACCAGCAAACTTAATTCAAGCACAACGCGACTACTTTGGTGCGCACACTTATCAACGTAAAGACCAAGAAGGTACTTTCCATACACATTGGGCTGAAGAAAAATAACTTTATAAATTAAAATCAGCACGTTATCAGTTTTTCATTACTGATAGCGTGCTTTTTTCTCGTTTATTATTCATCTAAATCAACAGGCAACCACAATTGAATTTTAGTAAAAGGATTGTCGAATGAGATATCAAATGGATAGACCTCTACATACAAAGCTTCAGTTTCATAAGGCATTGTCAGCTGCAATCGTGTTTCAATATAATGCCATGCTTCATTAACTGCAAAATCAATCTCACCTTGCAAATTAAATTTTGCATATTGGCGCGATGGCAAAAAGCGACTTTCTAAATGAGCAGGGTAACGCTCACTGGGAACACCTATGAAAAGTTCAACGCCATTTTCTAATGGACATTTGATTACAAATAATTCATGAGGGCTCACATCATTATAACGTTCAAGTTCTTTTATTTTACCATCTATTAATAAATCTTCTAAAAAGTCAGCAACAAGAAATGGATTGCTTAAGTCCTCAGTGTTCACAAATTTTGCATAACCGACTAAAGCATGGTCCTCTGATTTTTCTAATCTATACGTATAAGGCGGACGATCCGTCGTTGCTATTCTTAAGTATAATCTTTCTTGCATTTTCAACTCGTCTTGTTTCAGCTTTGCTTGAATTGGAGAAATACCATGATAATCACTAAATGCATTAGCAAAGTCATTTGTATCTTCATAATGATACTTTTTTGCGATATCTACTAAACGAAAAGCCCCTACAATCACATCTTCAGCTGCTTTCGTTAATTTTCTAGCTTCTGCATACTCACTAGGAGATAAGCCGACAATCATTTTAAAAGACTGATCTAGATGCATGGGAGAAAGGCCAACGTAATCGCTTAAATCTTGCAAATGGAAAGGCTCATAAACACGGTCCTCGATATAAACAATGGCCTGTTGTATTTGCTTGATAACGTCCAAACTGCTCACTCCTAAAATAACTATTGTCCTATATTATACCGTATTTTTCCGTGACTTTCCTATAAAAGAGGTTAAAAAAAGACAAGACAGTATCAATGTTGTGACACCGTCTTGTCATTATAAATTTAAATTGATATTAATGAATATCGTCCCACCAGTGGAATCCATCACGACTTAATAACAATTCACTTGTTAAAGGACCATTTGTGCCTGATTTATAGTTAGGGAAGTCAGGTTCAACTTGATCCCATTCTTCTTGAATTGCATCTACATATTTCCATGTTGATTTTAATTCTTCCCAATGCGTAAAGTTTGTTGCATCACCTTTTAAACAGTCGAACAATAAGTTTTCATAGGCATCAACGGTATTCATTTTATCTTGTGCACTCATTGAATATGAAAGTTGAACAGGCTCTGTTTCGATACCTTGTACATTTTTCTTCGCATTTAAATGAATGGATACCCCTTCATTAGGTTGGATGTTAATAACCAATAAGTTTGAATCTAAATGTTTGTCTTTTTCATAGTACAAGTTCATAGGTACTTCTTTAAATTCAACAACAACTTGAATAGATTTACGTTTCATTCGTTTACCAGTACGAATGTAGAATGGTACACCTGCCCAACGGAAGTTATCAATCATGACTTTACCAGAAACAAAAGTAGGTGTAATTGAATCTTCGCTTACACGATCTTCTTCGCGATAACTTTTAACGTACTTGCCATCAATTTCACCAGCATCATATTGACCACGTACAAAATTTGTTCGAACCGCTTCAGAATCCAATGGTTGCAACGACTTCAATACTTTGACTTTCTCCGCACGGATATCTGCACTATTTAAGCTGATCGGCGGTTCCATTGCTAACAATGCTACCATTTGAAGCATATGGTTCTGGAACATATCTTTCAATGCACCGCTAGATTCATAATAACCGCCACGGTCTTCAACACCCAAAATTTCGGATGATGTCACTTGAATATTTGAAATATATTTATTGTTCCATAAAGGTTCGAACATCGCATTCGCAAATCGTAACACTTCGATGTTTTGCACCATATCTTTACCAAGATAATGGTCAATACGATAAATTTCATTTTCTTTAAATGATTTTCTAATTTGTTTGTTTAATTTTTCAGCTGAAGCCAAATCACTGCCGAATGGTTTTTCAATTACAAGGCGTTTGAATCCTCTTGTCTTAGTTAAACCAGATGATTTTAAGTAATCCGTAACCAAACCAAAGAAATTAGGCGCCATTGCTAAGTAGAATAGGCGATTTCCTTGCAAACCGAATTCTGAATCGAGTTGATTACTAAATTTCAATAAATCATCATAGCTTTGTTCTTCGCTGACATCATGTTTGAAATAAAATACATGTTCCATAAATTGATTAAGGTGTTTTGTATCTTTGACATGAGCTTCAATAGATGATTTCACTTGGTTGCGAAAATGCTCATTTGAATAGTCACGACGGCCAATACCAATGATTGCAACATGTTCATCTAAATTATCTTGTTGGTATAAATGGAATAGTGAAGGAAACAGCTTTCGATGACTTAAATCACCCGTAGCTCCAAAAATTGTAATCAAACATGGTATATGCTTTCTTTTATTACTCAAGATTCAAAACCTCAATTCTATATTAGATATGCTATTATTATAAACTATGAAGAATTAATGTAACACATTTATGCTTAAATTTCTTCGTGTTTGTTATTTTAGATATGGTACACTAACGTGTAGAGAGGAGCGTTATAATGGAAATTACATTTTTAGGTACTGGAGCGGCGTTGCCAACCAAAGAACGCAATACACAAGCAATAGCGCTCAACTTAGAACCTTATTCAAATTCAATATGGTTATTTGATGTAGGAGAGGGGACACAACACCAAATCTTGCACCACTCGATTAAACTCGGTAAAGTAGACCATATTTTCATCACCCATATGCATGGTGATCATATATTCGGATTACCTGGCTTATTAACAAGTCGTTCTTTCCAAGGCGGAGAAGATAAACCTCTGACAATCATTGGACCAAGAGGTATTAAAAACTATGTTGAAATGACATTATTAGCCTCATTATCTAAATTAAATTACCCAATTACATTTATAGAGATTGACGAACAATTACACTATCATCATGAAGGATTCACTATCAGTGCATATGCATTAAATCACGGGGTGCCATCATTTGGTTATCGCATTGAAGCGCCGACAACGCCTGGTAAAATAGATGTCGCCGCATTGAAAGCGATTGGTATGGAACCAGGCCCTAAATACCAAGAAGTTAAAGAACATGATACGTTCATATTTAATAATCAGACCTACGACTCTTCACAATTTAAAGGTGCTGATAAAATAGGTCCTAAAATTGCGATTTTCGGTGATACAATGCCATGTGAAAATGAATATGTATTAGCCGAAAATGCTGATGTAATTGTTCATGAAGCTACATATATTGATGGTGATCGAACATTAGCAGATAGTCATCACCATAGTCATATTTCAGATGTTTTAAATTTATTAGAAGCTTCTCAAGCAAAGCAGGCATTGCTTAATCATATCAGCAATCGATATAACTTAAGCGATATTGATATTTTATATGTTGAGTTGCAAGAACATTATCCTCATTTAAAATTTAAATTCGTAAGAGATTTTGATGCGTTTGAAATTTAAAAATGCTGAGACAGATAACGTAACTGTCTCAGCATTTCTTATTTATGGGTTTAACTTTTATTCATCGTTTGATAACTCTTTACTTCTTTTTACAGCTGCATTGAAGCAATCTTCAAAAATACCTTCAATATCATGTTGCGCTAATGCATCTAAACCAGCTTGTGTCGTTCCGCCTTTAGAAGTCACATTTTGTCTTAGCTGTTCCATACTTAAATCAGAACGTTCAATCATTTTTCCTGTTCCAATAATCAAGTTACGAATTGATTCTTCAACTTCTTCTTTATCCAAGCCAAGTCTGACACCCGCTTCTACATACTGCTCAAACACATGATATAAGAAAGCAGGGCCGCTGCCAGTTATCGCAGTCACTTGGTGCAATGCATCTTCTTGCACTTCAATTTCTGAACCGAAAGCATGCACAATATCAATGACTTGTTTTCTATCGTCTTGTTTATAGTTTTCAGAGAAACTGATACCTGTGACCGAATGACCGACTTGAGCATTTGTATTAGGCATAATACGTGCAATTGGGTTGTCATGCTCAAGTTGTTTTCTGATATACTGTATCGAGATACCAGCCATGATAGAGATAAATCTATTTTTATCTGTAATATACGGACGGATTCTATCAGCTAATGCTTCAAAATCATAGGGTTTCGTTCCTAAAAAGACAAAGTCAGCATCTGCTAATAATGCGGCGTCATCATAACTGTAATTAACGCCTAATTCGTCAGCATAGCCTTTTAATACCGCTTCATTAGAACGGTTTGTAATATAAATGTCGTTAGGATCGATGACTTCAGATGCGATTATTCCTGCAAAAATAGCATGAGCCATATTGCCCGAACCATAGAATACAATTTTCATATTTTGAATAGCACTCCCTATATTTTGATAATTGATACACTTATCATAGCAATATCAATCATTTTGCACAACAATGTTAATTTGAGGCTATTATTTCATTACATACACACTTAATTTAGAACGGAGGATATTGATGCAACAGATTATAGGAAAGCATTTTGTTGTAACTGGAGGAACGAGTGGACTCGGTTATGCACTCACACAACAACTTTTAAATAAAGGCGCCCATGTAACTTTACTTGTCAGAAATATGCAGAAATTTAATGAAACACATTTTCCTGTCAATCAGCACTTATTAGATTCGAAGTATTGTGAATTAAATGATGCGACAGATATACATCAACTCACATTTTCAAAACCGATTGATGGTTTCATTCATAGTGCTGGTTTAGGGCATTTCAAACCTATATTGGAACATAGTGAACAAGAAATGATTGAAACGTATACTATTAATCTCATTCATTTCAATTTATTATTAACGCAACTTGCGTCTTATTTTACTCAACATCCATATATTGTAGGAGTGAGTAGTTTAGCTGCATTTTCCACACAGACAGCGAGTGGTCACTATGCAGCAAGTAAAGCAGGCTTTAATCAAGTTTTAAACACCTTAAGATTAGAACAACCTGATTATCGAATTACAGTCGTCAACGCCGGGCCGATACGCACACCATTTCATGCCAAAGCAGATCCAACATTAAATTATGCGGCACAAGTCGACAAATTCATGTTAGATCCTAATATTCTAGCTAGAGACATTATTTCAGCTATGTTGAAAGGGAAGAGTGAAGTTAACCGACCGAAATGGTTGTATCATTTATTGAAAGCTTATCAATTAGCACCAAGAACGCTTGAAAAAATAGCACCGCAACTATTTAATAACAAAAGTTCATAAGAAAAGACTTGTCGTATACTGATCAGCGATTAAATAATAAAGTTACGCTATCTTGAGTATGTGACAAGTCTTATTTAACTATATTGCTTTATTATGTTTAAATGACTTAGTTTAAATGATTCGTATAATGCAAATCTTTAACGCGTTCTTTTGCGGCGTGTAAACGTGTTAAATCCACATGTGTTTGATAGTTCTTCACATTTTCTTCTAATTGTTCAACACTGCTCGCACCAGCTACAATTGAACCTAATACATCTTGTGTTAATAAATAATTGAAAGTTAATGCTGACAAGTTGTTTTCAATTTCTTTGAGTGATGCAACAGTACTGCCAAGTTCTTGATAACTATAATCAAAAATACCATCCGCAAATTTTTGATCTAACGCTGTATTGCTGTTTGCTGTCAACAATCCTTTAAATAATGGACCACGTGCAAGCATCTTAACACCTTTTTGATGCGCTTGTTGAATCAAATCTTCAGGACGGTTATCAATTAAGTTATATTGTGCCATCCATGTATCAATTTGACTGTGTTCTAAATAATATTTAATGACATTAGGGCGAATAGAAGAGATACCATATGCACGAATTAGTCCTTCTTGTTTCAATTCATCAAAAGCACTGATTGTTTCGTCAAGAGGATCTTCTATTGTTCCACCATGTAATTGGTATAAATCTATTTGATCAACGCCTAAGTTTTTTAATGATTGTTTGACACTTTCTTTGATGTGTTTCTTAGAGGGATCCCAAAATGTCGTACCATCTGATTGAAGATGATTTCCGACTTTAGTCCCGATAACGATATCCTCTGAGTTTTGATACGGTTTCAAAATTTCTCCTACTAACTTTTCATTGATGCCTTTGTCATACATATCTGCTGTATCAAAATAAGTTATTCCTAATTCAATGGCACGTTCAATAATGGCTTGTGCATGTTTCTTTTCTGTGCCTAAACTCATGCACCCTAAACCTAATTCAGAAATCTCTAAACCGCTATTCAAAACATTCTTTTGCATGTTGTGACTCCTTTCGATACACTTTAATTGTCTAACACTGCTAGTTTATCAGTATTTCAATATAGTTAAAAGGAACGTGATTCAAATGGATTTAACAGAGAAAACTTTAAATAAACAAACAATCTACAAAGGTAAAATTATTGAAGTCGATGTAGATGAAGTACAATTACCGAATGGTAAGACTTCCAAACGTGAAATTGTTAATCATACAGGTGCAGTTGCTGTGTGCGCGCTAACTAAGGAAAACAAAGTTGTTTTTGTCAAACAATATCGTAAACCGATTGAACAAGTATTGTTAGAAATTCCAGCAGGAAAATTAGAAAAAGGGGAAGAACCTAAGTCAGCAGCATTGCGTGAATTAGAAGAAGAAACAGGTTATAAAGCGAATAGTTTAGAATTGATTGCTGATATTTATACATCTCCTGGTTTCGCAAATGAGAAAATCGCAATCTATTTCACTGATGATTTAGTAAAAGGAGAGGTACATTTAGACCCAGATGAGTTTGTGGAACAAGTTGAGTTAAGTCTCGATGAAATCAATGATTTAATACAAAATCATCAAATCGAGGATGCTAAAACATTAATAGCATTACAGCATGTATTATCACATTATAATCATTCTAAATAGCAAATGAGAATGTGTTGCAATTTGCCTCAAATACTGGTAATTTATAAATGAGTCATTAAGTTACATTAAAATGATAATAATTATTAGTAGAGGAGTGAGGCTTCCGTGGAAGAACGTTTAAAACGCGTGAAGCAACAGTTACAAAAATCATCCTACAAATTAACTCCACAACGTGAAGCAACTTTAAGAGTGCTGATTGAAAACGAAGAAGATCATCTTAGTGCAGAAGATGTCTATTTAAAGGTAAAAGACAAAGCACCAGAAATTGGTTTAGCAACGGTTTATCGTACATTGGAACTACTTGCTGAACTTAAAATCGTCGATAAAATCAACTTCGGTGATGGCGTTTCACGTTTCGACTTGAAAAAAGAAGGCGAAAAGCATTTCCATCACCATCTTGTATGTATGGAGTGCGGTAAAGTTGAGGAAATCGTTGAAGACTTATTGCCGAAAGTCGAAGAAAGAGTTGAATCTGAATTTCATTTCAAGATTTTAGACCACCGTTTGACATTTCATGGTATTTGTCGTGAATGCCAACAAAAGAAAAAAGAGAGTTAGTTTAGGTTAGAAGGTGAACGGATTGGAAACGAATTTTCAAAATATTATTGAGGAATATTTAAAGTTCATCCAAATTGAAAAAGGTTTAAGTGCTAATACAATAGGGGCTTATCGTCGTGATTTAAATAAATATAAAGCGTATTTAGAATTAAAAAAGGTGAAACATATTGACTTTATAGATAGAGAAACCATTCAACAATGTTTAGGATATTTACACGATGATGGTCATTCCGCAAAATCGATTGCCCGCTTTATCTCCACTGTTCGAAGCTTTCATCAATTTGCGCTTAGAGAACGCTATGCCGCAAAAGATCCGACAGTTTTAATCGAAACACCTAAATATGAACGCAGGTTACCAGATGTGTTAGATGTCGATGATGTTTTAGCATTGTTAGAAACGCCGAATTTAGGCAAAAATAATGGTTATCGTGACAGAACCATCTTAGAGCTGCTGTATGCAACGGGCATGCGTGTAACAGAATTAATTCATGTCAGAGTAGAAGATGTCAATCTGATTATGGGCTTTGTTCGTGTGTTTGGTAAAGGAAGCAAAGAAAGAATTATTCCTCTAGGCGAAACGGTAATCGATTACTTGAAAAAGTATATTGAAACCGTTCGACCGCAGTTATTAAAGCGTACAGTGACTGACGTGCTCTTTTTAAATATGCACGGTAAACCTTTATCACGACAAGGAATATGGAAACTTATTAAGCAATATGGCGTCCAAGCTAACATATCTAAGAAATTAACACCCCATTCTTTACGTCATTCATTTGCGACACATTTACTAGAAAATGGGGCAGATTTAAGAGCAGTACAAGAGATGTTAGGTCATTCTGATATTTCAACTACACAACTTTATACACATGTTTCGAAATCTCAAATCAGAAAAATGTACAATGAATTCCATCCACGTGCATGAACCATGATCATTTGGTTCATGCACTATTTTTTATGTTTTAATTGCTTTTGTTTTAACGCTTCTAATCGTTCTTGTTCCACTTCATGACGGTCTCTTAATAAATGGTGATCACAGATATATGGAAGTGTATTGATTTGATGCATGATAGCATAGTCAGGATAATGTTGTTTGATTTGTTTTTTCATTGTTGATAGTAAAGGTAATTCTACTGGTATAAAAGGTTGTTGAAGCTTTGTATTTTCTATTAAGTCATTCAATAACTTTAGATAACTTTTACTCTCGATTCCTAATTGATATAAATTGTCTTGGCTTTCATGTGCAACACGAGCAGCACGTTGAAATAAAGTATGTGCACCTTTATAATTTGCGCGTCTGTAATGATAGCATCCGGTAGCACACAAAATTAAGCTCACGACAGCATCTCGTTTCGTGAATTGCGCCTGAGCTTTCCATGCATCTTCTAAAATATCATGACACAAAAAATAATGTTGTTTGGTGTGAAATTGATAGTAAAACTCGATTAATGCTTGTTTCATCTATTAAGCGCTCCTTGTTTCTCGTTTAATTCTTGATATGTTTCATGTATAATATTGTACTGAATGACAAACGCGACTTGCAATTAAAGGAGATACAAATGGATGTACGAAGTTAAATTAGATGCTTTTAACGGGCCGCTCGATTTATTGTTACACTTGATACATAAATATGAAATTGATATTTATGATATCCCCATGAAAGCTTTAACCGAACAATATATGAATTATATTCATGCGATGAAACAATTAGAAATTAATATTGCAAGTGAGTACCTTGTTGTAGCATCTGAATTGCTCATGATTAAAAGCAAAATGTTATTGCCGCAACAACCCGACTTAGCAGAAGAGGAATTAGACGATCCTCGTGAAGATTTAGTAGGAAGATTAATAGAATATCAAAACTACAAAGAATACACTGAATTTTTAAATGAAATGAAAGTTCAAAGGGAACAATACTATAGTAAACACCCGACTGATTTAAGTCATTTAGAATCTGTAGAATTATGGGATGAAAATCACACAATTGATTTAACTGAATTAATCATGGCATATCAGCGTATCAAGACCAGAGCTTCTTTTGATACACCAAGACAAGTTACAATTCAAAAAGAAACATTTACTATTGAACAAGCTTCAACCCAAGTGTCTGAACGTTTAGCCAAAGCAGCATCTTTTAATTTCTTCAGCTTGTTTACTTTCAAAGAGACAACAGAACACGTTGTGACACATTTTCTAGCAATTTTAGAATTATCCAAGTCAGGCATTATTCAAATCACACAAGATAAAGAATTCGCTGACATTAATATAACTCGAGGTGTAAATTATGGCGCTTAAGCAAATCGGCATATTAGAAGGTTTATTGTATACAGCAGGAGATGAAGGTTTAGAAATCACTCAACTGCAAGACATATTAGATATTTCTGAAGAAGAATTATTAGCGTTAGTAGAGGACTATGATTCTCCTGGTCTCATGATTCATCAGTATGGCACGACTTTAGTATTGACTACTAAACAAGCGTTAGCTGATTATATTGAGCAACTTGTTAAGCAACAATCTAATATGAAGTTATCACAAGCAGCCATGGAAGTACTTTCTATTATTGCGTATAATCAGCCCGTCACTAGAAGTGATATCGAAGTAATCCGCGGTATTAATTCTGATGGTGCTGCCAAGACATTGATTGCTAGAGGATTAATCGAAGCTAAAGATGAGGATACTTCAAGAAGCCAACAATTATATACGACACCATTATTCTTAAACGTATTCGGCATGAAAAATATAGATGAATTACCAACGACAGAAGAAGAGGAAGAAGAAATAGAATCATTCTTCAACAATCTAATTAACCAAAAAGGAGATAATAATGAGTAAAGATTTAGAGAGATTACAAAAACGTATCGCAAATAGCGGTTATACGTCTAGAAGAAAAGCAGAAACATTAATCACAGAAGGTAAAGTTAAGGTAAATGGAGAAACTGTGACTGAACTAGGTACCAAAGTTAAACCTTCAGATAATGTAGAAGTTGAAGGCGTTAAACTAGAACAAGAAGACAAGCTTTATATTTTATTCTATAAACCAGCACAAGTCATCACGAGTGTCTCTGATGATCGAGGCAGAACGGTAGTAACTGACTATTTTGAGGATTTAGAAACACGTATCTATCCTGTTGGTCGTTTAGACTACGATACTTCTGGATTGCTTATTTTAACGAATGATGGCGAGTTTACTAATTTAATGACACATCCCCGTTATAAAATTAAAAAGAAATATGTAGCTAAACTAAAAGGTTATCTTATGCGTGATGAAGTGAAACAACTTGAAAAAGGAATTCATTTAGAAGATGGCAAGACACATCCGGCAGAAGTTAAAATTAAAAACCAAGACAAAGAAAAGAACACAACTTTAGTAGAAATTACAATTTCAGAAGGCCGTAATCGCCAAGTACGTCGTATGTT
>NZ_PZGG01000044.1 GCF_003043455.1 Staphylococcus simulans
AAGCAGTAGTTTTAGACTGGTTATTTTTACTAAGTTTTGAAGTCAAGCGACGAAAATCGTAATTAAAAATATGTAGAGAAATATTAAAAACCAATGGTTTAATAAGAAGTAAAACAAATAATAAAAATGAAACTACGAATAAAAAAGAAGTAAGTGGTTCATTAAAATAGACAAACAAGCTAATCAAAATATATCCGATAAAAATAACGGAAATTATAACTTTATATATATTTGGATGCAAAGCCAAGCCACCTCTTTGGTATGATATGCAATTATTATAGTGAATTTTTGTTACTAATGAAATAAAAAACTTTATTGCACTAAACCAAGAAAGTGGGTATAATACGCTTATCAAAAGATTCAGAAAATACAAGCGAGAGAGTGAACAACATGATTAAGTATATACTACAAAGAATCGGCTTTATGGCCATCACGCTTTTTTTAATTATGTCTATCACATTTTTCTTAATGAAACTGATGCCAGGATCTCCATTTAACGATGAAAAGTTAAGTGCTACGCAGAAGGCAATCATTAATGAAAAATATGGTTTGAACGATAGTCTGCCTGTTCAATATGTACATTATTTAGGGAAAGTCATCAGAGGAGATTTCGGAGTATCGTTTCAATATGACAATAAAGAGGTCTGGTCTCTTATTCAACCGCGATTAGGGCCTTCAATGGAAATCGGTTTATATGCCATGATTGTTGCTGTCATATTCGGTATCTTATTCGGATTGATTTCAGCATTTAAAAAGAATACTTGGATTGACTATACATCTACTGTCATTACAGTATTTGCCATCTCAGTACCGGCATTCGTACTTGCTGTATTGCTGCAATATTTCTTAGCAGTAAAATTAGCAATTTTCCCAGTTAGCGGATGGACGTCATTAGAGTCTGCTGTATTACCAACTGCTTCATTAGGACTAGGATTGATAGCAGTTATAGCAAGATATATCAGATCAGAAATGATAGAAGTGTTGAGTTCTGATTATATTTTATTAGCAAGAGCTAAAGGCTTATCAGAACCGAGAATTTTATTTGTGCATGCGTTACGTAATACATTAATTCCACTTGTAACAGTTGCAATCCCAATGTTAGCCAGCGTTTTAACAGGAACGCTTACAATTGAAACAATTTTTGCTATTCCAGGTATTGGTGATCAGTTTGTAAGATCAATTCAAACTAATGATTACCCAGTTATTATGGCATTAACATTATTATTTAGTTTCTTATTTGTCGTTTCAATTTTTGT
This sequence comes from Staphylococcus simulans, assembly GCF_003043455.1. Lineage (GTDB taxonomy): Bacteria > Bacillota > Bacilli > Staphylococcales > Staphylococcaceae > Staphylococcus > Staphylococcus simulans_A. The sequence continues at coordinate 1,257 of NZ_PZGG01000044.1, forward strand.
TGTAGATATCCTTTACGGCATTATCGATCCACGAATCAGAACACAAGGAGGAAAAGAATCATGACGCAATTATCATCAGAGACTAAGTCATCAAATGAACTAAAGCGTGTTGATTTATCGAAGTTCAGATTCAGATCGATTGATGTGAACGATATTGAGAAAAATGAAAGAGAGTATCATTCGACAGCTAAGCATGTCTGGTTGCAAATTCGTAAAAACAAAGCAGCTTTTTACGGCATGATCGGTTTAGTCATATTAGTATTATTTGCATTAATAGGACCTTTAGTTAGTTCATATACATATTATGAACAAGATACAAATAGTGCCAATTTACCGCCTAAAATTCAAGGGTTGGATAAAGTGTCGTTTTTACCATTCGACGGTAAAGACGCGAGCGGTCGCGATTTATATGCCGAACAACATGTTGAAAAGTATCATTGGTTCGGCACAGATAATTTAGGTCGTGATATTTGGACGAGAACATGGAAAGGTACACAAATTTCAATATTTATCGGTTTGGTGGCAGCCTTTATGGATGTCACTATCGGGGTAACCTATGGGGCGATATCAGGTTATATAGGTGGTAAAACGGATTTATTCTTACAACGTTTAATTGAGATATTAAGCTCGATCCCTAACTTGATTGTCTTAATTTTGTTTGTACTTATTTTTGAACCGTCGATATGGACCATCATTTTAGCTATGAGTGTTACAGGTTGGATTGGTATGAGTCGTATTACACGTGGTCAATTTATGAAATTAAAAAATGAAGAGTTTGTATTAGCTGCACGCTCTTTAGGGGTTTCGAATTTAAAAATTATTTTCAAACATATTTTACCTAATGCGACAGGAGCTATCATTGTAACTTCTATGTTCACAGTGCCGAGTGCAATTTTCTTCGAAGCATTTTTAAGCTTTATCGGACTTGGTATCCCAGCACCACAAGCTTCTTTAGGTTCTCTTGTGAATACTGGTAGAAAGTTCTTATTAACATTCCCGTATCAATTGTTTATTCCGGCGATTGTTTTAAGTTTATTAATACTTTGTTTCTATTTGTTTAGTGACGGAATTCGAGATGCATTTGATCCTAAATCAGAATAAACATCAGGAGTGTAACATATGAATAAGATATTAGAAATCAAGAATTTATATATAGATTTTCATTTAGACAATGGCGTTGTACAAGCCGTTCGTAATGTAAGCTTGGATTTAGAAGAAGGAGAAACATTGGCGATTGTAGGGGAGTCGGGCTCTGGTAAATCTGTATTGACAAAGGCTATTACAAAGTTATTGCCGCCAAGAATAGCCAAAATCAAAGAAGGCAGCGTTATTTTTGAAAATAAAAACCTTGTTGATTTATCTAATAAAGAGTTGCAATCAATCAGAGGTAAAGAAATATCAATGATTTTCCAAGATCCTATGACAGCATTGAATCCAACAATGAAAATCGGAAAACAAATTACCGAATTATTAAAAGTGCATAAAGGGATAGGACATAGTGAAGCGAAACAAGAGGCAATCAAAGTACTTGAAAGCGTAGGTGTACCAAATGCGGCAAAACTATTTAACTATTATCCGCATCAATTCTCAGGTGGACAACGCCAACGTATATTTATTGCAATGGCACTGATATTAGACCCTAAAATTATCATTGCAGATGAACCAACAACGGCTTTAGATGTATCGGTTCAAGCGAAAATATTAGAGCTGTTTAAAGCTTTGCAGAAAGAATATAAAACTTCCATTATCTTTATTACACATGACTTAGGTGTCGTTGCAAATGTTGCGGATAAAGTAGCAGTCATGTATGCAGGTGAAATTGTAGAATACGGTACGGTGAATGAAATATTCTATGATCCAAAACATCCGTATACTTGGGGATTATTAGGTTCAATGCCGCACTTGGAAACTGATAAATCTGTTAAGTTAGCTTCTATTCCAGGTTCACCGCCAGATTTAATGTTTCCGCCGGTTGGTGATGCATTTGCAAGAAGAAGTGATTATGCAATGGATATTGATTTTGAACAAGCACCACCGACGTATCAATTCAGTGAAACACATTACGCTAAATCATGGTTATATCATGAGGCAACACCTGCATTTGAAATACCAGATGCAGTTAAATTGTTGAATGAAGAGTTTGAAGAAGAGACTTTTGAAAAACCTTTACTTCTTCAAGTAGAGGAGGAACGTAAAGCATGACAGAGCCTATTTTAGAAGTGAAACATGTCAAAAAATATTTTAATATCGGTAAACCAAATGAAGTGAGAGCAGTAGATGATGTCAGCTTAACAGTTTTCAAAGGTGAGACTTTCGGACTTGTTGGAGAATCAGGTTGTGGTAAATCAACGTTAGGCAGAACGATTATGCATCTATATCAAGCAACAGATGGTGAAATTATCTTTGAAGGCAAAGACTCTCAAAAAATAAAATCTCGAAAAGAGAAATTGGAATTTACACAGAACGTCCAAATGATTTTCCAAGATCCTTATGCTTCTTTGAATCCTAGATTTAAAATCATCGATATTATTTCTGAAGGATTAGATGTACAAAAGCTGCATCAATCAAAAGAAGAAAGAAAACAACGTGTTTTTGAACTGCTTGAATTAGTAGGTCTTAATAAAGAAAGTGCATATCGTTATCCACATGAATTTTCTGGTGGTCAACGTCAACGTATCGGTATTGCAAGAGCTCTTGCAGTAAATCCGAAACTTATTATTGCTGATGAACCGATTTCAGCCTTAGACGTTTCTATTCAAGCGCAAGTGGTTAACTTACTTCAAGAGCTTCAAGAAAGTATGGGATTGACGATTTTGTTTATCGCCCATGATTTATCAATGGTTAAATATATTTCAGACCGTATCGGTGTGATGTATAAAGGTAAAATCGTCGAACTCGGCGATGTGGAAGAAATCTATAAAAATCCATTACATCCTTACACAAAATCTTTATTGTCAGCTATTCCAATTTCAAATCCGAATATTGAACGTCAAAGACAAATCATCGAGTATCATCCTGAAGATGACAGTAATACTGGTTTCAAACGTTCTGAAGCGTTGAAATTATATGAAGTGAAAGATAAACATTTTGTTTATTGTACTGAAGAAAAAGCAAAAGCATTAGCACAACAACTCTAGTATATTAATTCATTAATATAAATTACATCAGAAAGAAGGAAACAACATGAATAAGAAAGCTAAGATAGCTACTGGTATTCTGTCATCACTTTTAGTATTGACAGCATGTTCTAGTGGTGGAGGCAACGCAGGTAAAGACGAAAAGACATTAAAAATCGCGGAATCAGCAGATATCCCGACACTAGACCCATCAAAAGCGACTGACGCTGTTGCATTCACACAATTCGAGCAAATCTATGAAGGCCTTTATAAAGTAGGTAAAGGAGACGAAATTGTTCCTGCACTTGCGAAAGGTGAACCTAAAAAATCAGATGATGGTAAAACATGGACAATTAAACTTCGTGACGATGCTAAATGGTCTAATGGCGATCCTGTTACAGCTGATGACTTCGTTTACTCATGGCGCAGAACTGTAAATAAAGACACAGCAGCTGAATATGCTTACATGTTCGAAAACATTAAAAATGCTAAAGAAATTACTGAAGGTAAGAAAAAAGTAGAAGAACTTGGTGTTCAAGCAGTAGATAAACACACATTGAAAATTGAATTGGTTAAAGACTTACCATACATGAAAGCTTTATTAGCATTTGGTAGTTATTTACCTCAAAATGAAAAATTCGTCAAAGACCATGAGAAAAACTATGGTACAACTGACAAAGATGTTATCTTTAACGGTCCATTCAAATTGGAAAACTGGAAAAACGAAGATTCTTGGGACTTAGTTAAAAACGATAAATATTACAACAAAGATAAAATCAAATTAGAAAAAGTTCACTATAAAGTTGTTAAAGAAGCGCAAACAGCAGTGAATATGTTTGAATCTAAAGATTTAGATTATGTAAGAAGCTTAACACCTGAAAACATCAAAAAATATAACGGCAACAAAAACTATAAAACAACACCTGAATCAGCAGTCTTTTTCTTAAGAGTCAACGAAACTAAGAATAAAGACTTAGCAAATGAAAACTTAAGAAAAGCCATTGCGAAATCAATCGATAGAGAAACGTTTGTTAAAAAATTATTAGATAACGGTTCTGCAGCGACTGATAAATTAACAGCAAAAGGTATTGTTAAAGAAGATGGCCGCGATTACACTGATGGCGTTAAATCATCTTTAAGCTATGATGCTAAAGAAGCAAAAGCTTACTATGAAAAAGCGAAAAAAGAATTAGGTAAAGATAAATTCGAAATCGAATTCTTAACTTATGACAAAGACAATGCGATCACTGAAACAGAATTCATGAAAGCACAAATCGAGAAAAACTTACCTGGCGTGACTTTGAAAATCAAACAATTACCATTTAAACAAAAATTAAAAGTAGAATCTGAGAAAAACTATGACATTTCATATGCAGGTTGGGCTCCTGACTATCCAGATCCAACAACATTCTTAGATTTATTCAAAAAAGACAGTCCACACAACCAAACTGGTTATGCTAGCGATGAATATGATGGCTTATTAGAAAAAGCTAACTCTGATGCAGCACTTAAAAATCCTGCAGAACGTTTAAAAACTTTACAACAAGCAGAAGATAAAGTGTTAGAAAGCGGTAACGTTGTACCATTGTATCAACGTGGTTTAGCTCAACTTTTAAGAACTAATGTTAAAGGACTAGAAAATCACCAAATAGGTCCTGATTACAGCTTAGATAAAGTAGAATTGAAATAATTGAACAATTAAAGTTTAGCACTGTTACTTTTTGTAATGGTGCTTTTCTTATGCAATAAAAAAACAAGCACTCAACTAAGAGTACTTGCATAATAAGCTACTATTTATCTTTTACGTTTACGACCTAAGCCCATCGCATTTTCCATTTTTTGTAATGTACGTGAAGAAGCTTTAATAGCTTTATCTCTTCCAAGGTCTAAGATTTCATCTAGTTTGTCTGAATGGTAGTAATCGTTATAGCGTTCTTGGAATTCTGTTAAGAAGTTTTTAACGACTTCTGCTAAATCACCTTTAAAGTCGCCATAACCTTTACCTTCGTATCTTTTTTCAAGGTCTGAGAATGATTCATCAGTAAGACTTGAATAAATAGATAATAAGTTACTGATACCTGGTTTATTATCTTTGTCGTATTTAATGATACCGTCCGAGTCAGTTACAGCACTTTTGATTTTTTTAGCGGCTGTATTTGGGTTATCTAATAAAGAGATGTAGTTTTTCGTATTATCATCACTTTTACTCATTTTTTTAGTAGGGTCTTGAAGACTCATGACACGACCACCGATTTTCGGCATACGCACTTCTGGTTTCACTAAAACATCGTTGTAGCGGCTGTTGAAGCGGTCTACAAGATTTCTAGTTAATTCAAGATGTTGTTTTTGGTCTTCACCGACAGGTACGATATTTGTATTGTATAGAACAATATCCGCTGCCATAAGTGGTGGATACGTTAAAAGACCAGCAGGAATACCTTCTGTTTGTTTAGATGACTTATCTTTGAATTGTGTCATACGTTCTAATTCGCCTACAGAAGAAATAGTTGTCAGCATCCATCCTGCTTGAACGTGTGCAGGAACCTCTGATTGAATAAATAATGTTGATTTTTCTGGGTCGATTCCTGATGCTAAGTAAATTGCGGCTAATTGACGGATACGCTCACGCAATTTCAGTCTGTCCTGCGGTACTGTAATCGCATGTTGATCTACGATGCAGAAGAAACAATTATAATCATCTTGGACTTCACTGAATTGTTTAAGTGCACCGATGTAGTTGCCTAATGTTGGAATTCCACTTGGTTGAATTCCTGAAAATAGAGTTTCCATTTAAGATGCCCACTTTCTTACGTAATATAGTAATGGTTTCATTATAGCAGTATTTTAAATATTTGTAATGTGTGTTAAAATATAGATGTAGTTAAATTTTTAACCTCATATCCGTGTGGCATTTTATATTCAAAATATTGAGGAGCTATCGTCATTTTAGCTGTTCAATCTCAAGAATTCGGTATGTTTTAAATTTTCTATAAATAATCCCTTTTTTCTCATTTAATTTTAATGTTGAAAGGGTATACTTTAATCATAGAGTTAAGAGAAGGAAATTTTAACGTGTAGACAAAGTTTAAGTTTAAAGGTAACACAAGTTATTTGGACATAGATGAGTACTGCGTTTTGATTTTTAGCTAAATTCCTTAACTAAATCAACAAAATCAATGAATTTTAATTCATGATAAATAGGAGAGTGAGATGTATGGTAACACTATTCACATCACCAAGCTGCACATCTTGCCGTAAAGCGAAAGCATGGTTACAAGAACATGACATTCCGTATACGGAGCGTAACATTTTTTCAGAACACTTAACAATTGATGAAATTAAACAAATCTTAAAAATGACAGAAGACGGAACAGACGAAATTATTTCAACTCGTTCTAAAACATATCAAAAACTAAACGTGGACATTGATTCATTACCACTACAAGAATTATATACAATTATCCAAGATAACCCAGGCTTATTACGCCGTCCGATTATCTTAGATGAAAAACGTTTACAAGTTGGTTATAACGAAGATGAAATTCGTCGTTTCTTACCAAGAAAAGTGCGTACGTTCCAATTACAAGAAGCGCAACGTATGGTAGACTTATAGGATTTAAAATCCAACTAAATGAATGTGAGGGGCTGCAGTGCAAAAGTACTGTGGCTTTTTGCATGTATAAATAAAAAGATCAACTACTGATATAAGTAGTTTTTATAGAGTGTTTTGAGGGAATATGTTATTATAATAGGCCAACGGTAAGCAGTTATGCCTTTATAAACAAATAAATTGTAATTTGCACACCGTTTTTATACAATATGGGTACTATTCTAGGTTGTCGACAAAGTAGACGCTGCCTAGACTCTAGAAAAGTTTGTCTAAAGTCTAGATATTGCTATTCATCGACTGTAAGGAGTGAGATGATATGAGAATAGAGCGCGTAGATGATACAACTGTTAAACTTTTCATAACGTATGGTGACATTGAAGCAAGAGGTTTCAAAAGAGAAGACTTATGGACAAACCGTCAACGTGGTGAAGAATTCTTCTGGTCAATGATGGAAGAAATCAATGAAGAAGAAGACTTTGTAGTTGAAGGTCCATTATGGATTCAAGTACATGCTTTTGAAAAAGGTGTGGAAGTCACTATTTCTAAATCTAAGAATGAAGAAATGATGAACTTAAATGATGATAGTATGAACAGCGAATTCGATCGTCAATTAAACGAATTGCTTGAACAGACTTTCGAAGAAGAACATGAAGAAGCTGAACAAAAACAGCAATCACGTTCAAATCGCTCTCAAGCAAGAGATCGTTTCCAACAACCACGTCGTACTAATGGTCGTTTAGTCATTGTTAAATTTGAAGATTTAGAATCTGTCATTGATTATGCACATCACCATAATCAACCAACTGACGACTTTGAAGACTTATTATATATGTTGAATAACGAATATTATTATGCAATTCATTTTGATGACAGCGTAGTAGAAGAAACAATCAATGACTTCTACAGTCAATTGTTAGAATTCGCAACACCAAGTGATCATTCTGAAGTTTATTTAAATGACTACGGTAAAATCATTATGAGTCATAATGTAACTGCACAAGTACGTCGTTTCTTTAATGATACTACAGAAGCATAATATAAATTTGAATTGATTAACCTGTCCTTGTTGGACAGGTTTTTTCTATTTCCCCGGAAATAAAATCACAATGATTAGTCAAAAGATGTCTTTTGGATTTGTATTGATTCTTCTATACAAGTGAATAGAGGTAATGACGTGCAAAATAAACGAAATAATGAGAAAATCTAAGTATTGATATTAGCATTAGAGGAGGCTTTTTTTATGAGTCAACAATTAACACGAGAACAACAAGAGCAAAAATATCCTGAGTATACTTGGGATCTAACAACAATCTTTGAAAGCGATGAAGCATTTGAAGAAGCGTTTAAAGAAGTAGAAGGCTATTTAGGTGCTGAAGAAAAATTCAAAGGCCACTTAGCTGATAGTGCTGAAACACTTTATGAAGCGTTAGCTTTAGAAGATAAAATTGAAACTGAACTTGAAAAGGTCTATGTCTATGCACACTTAAAACAAGACCAAGATACAGGTAATGATAAATATACTGGCTATGAAGCACGTGCGCATCAACTTGCGATTAAATTAAGCTCAAGCTGGAGTTTCTTAGTACCTGAAATCTTACAAATCGATGAAGAGACAATTCAAAAATTCATCGATGAAAATAAAGACCTAGAACGTTATGCCTTTGATTTAAAATTAATCAATGAAGAACGTCCTCATGTCTTAAGTGCAGATAAAGAAAAATTATTAACAGAAGCACAAGATGCTTTATCAACACCATCTAACGTATATGGTATGTTTAGTAACGCAGATTTAGAATTTGAAGATGCGGTAGATAAAGATGGCAATAAACATCCATTAACACAAGGTACATTTATTAAATATTTAGAATCAGATGATCGTGAATTACGTCGTTCAGCATTCAGAAACTTATACAAAGCTTACGGTGCTTACAACAACACTTTAGCTGCGACATTAACAGGTGAAGTGAAAAAACATGTGTTCAATGCGCGTACACATAACTATAAAACTGCACGTGAAAAAGCTTTAAGCAACAACCATATCCCTGAAGCAGTTTATGACAACTTAGTTAAAACAGTACACAAATATCTACCATTATTACATCGCTATACACAATTACGTAAAGATGTTTTAGGTTTAGAAGATATGAAAATGTATGACCTATACACACCATTAGTAAAAGATATCAAATTCGATATGCCTTATGACGAGGCGGTAGAATGGATGCTGAAAGCTTTAGAACCAATGGGTGAAGAGTATTTAGATGTTGTTAAAGAAGGATTGAATAACCGTTGGGTCGACGTGTATGAAAATAAAGGTAAACGTTCAGGCGGTTACTCTTCAGGTGCACATTTAACAAATCCATTCATCTTATTGAACTGGTCAGATACAATCTCAGATTTATTTACATTGATTCATGAATTTGGTCACTCAACACACAGTTACTTCAGTAGAAAATTCCAACCATCTAACCATAGTGATTACTCAATCTTCGTCGCAGAAGTAGCTTCTACAACAAATGAAGCATTATTAAGTGACTATATGGAAAAACACTTGGACGATGAACGTAGACTATTATTGTTGAACCAAGAGTTAGAACGTTTCCGTGCGACTTTATTCCGTCAAACAATGTTCGCTGAGTTCGAACATAAAATTCACCAAATTGAAGAAGCAGGGGAACCATTAACTGCGAACCGTATGAATGAAGAATATGCGAAATTAAATCGTGAATACTTCGGTGATATTGTAGAAACTGATGAAGATATCAGTAAAGAATGGTCACGTATTCCGCACTTCTATATGAACTATTATGTTTACCAATATGCGACTGGTTACAGTGCAGCACAAAGTTTAAGTTATCAAATCTTACATGAAGGTAAACCTGCAGTAGATCGTTATATCAATGAATTCTTGAAAAAAGGAAGCTCTAATTATCCAATTGAAATCTTGAAAAATGCAGGTGTAGATATGACAACACCTGAACCAATTGAACAAGCATGTAAAATGTTTGAAGAAAAATTAGATGAATTTGAAAAGTTAATCAAAGCGTAAAGTTTGTGAAATCGTTTACAATATGACAAGTTTGTGACAAAAACGTTTTCATGGGTTAACCGCCTTGAAATAGGGTTTGGCAGGTGGTATATTATGACCATGAAATTAATCACATAACAAACATACCCCTTTGTTTGAAGTGAAAAATTTCTCCCATCCCCTTTGTTTAGCGCCGTGTATTCAGACACGGCGTTTTTTTATGCTTAAATTTAAAGAGTATTTTAGTTTTATTGATACATATAGAAAAAGTGCCGGCAGTCATGGTAGGGGTTACCATGAAACTGCCGGCACTTTATTTATTGTGCGATAGGTGTAGAGAGATGTTTTTTAGATAAGGATTATCCTTTTTCTAAAATATAAGGCTGAGAACTGCCCATACGACCAACATTAATCACTTGATAGCTGACGTGTTGTAAATCTTTTTTCTTGAGACAAATGACAAAATCTGAGTCAGATGTCGGCGTTAAGGCGATTTCGTCATCTGTCGTACTGATAGATTTAATTTCATAGACATCTTCTAATGTGCTCGGGATTGAATAAAGTATACGTATATCTAAAGAGAGTGTATCATCTTGACTTAGCCACTCTCCTTGGAAATGATTTAACAGCGTTTCTTCTGAATCAGATAACGAGTTGAGATATTTCACATTAATACTAGTTGTTTCCATATTAGCTATCCGTCCTTTTTAGAAACCAACAACAGAACCGTACCAGTGGTAATGGTCACCATTAGACACAGGAATCACGTTACTGTCTGCTGGTTGTAATGAATAATCACGATCCCAAGGATTCCAGAATACAATGACTTGTTGATTATCTGCAGTCACTGCGTTACCTACAACTGCCATTGCATGTCCGGCATGCATGCCTTGAGTCGCTTCGATTTGTTTTCCTAGTATTGCTATACCCTTATTATCCTTAGTATATTGGTCTACCATGTTAAAACTTGGCATTCCGTTATAATAAGATGTATTTTTACCTTGAGCACGGCCATATTGAATCATTTCATCTGCAGTCAAACCAGTGAATTGGAAAGCTTGACCAGATAATCCAGGGTGGATTTGATGCATAACATCTCGTGCTCTATATTGGCTTGTATTTTTAGTAGCGTTTAATAATGCAGCCATTGTATAACCTGCACACCAACCATTGTTGCCTTGTTGTTCACGAATTTGGAAGTTAGGCAGTAAGTTGACATATTTAGTCGCTACACTGCTATGTGTCGCTTCTGTTTGTGTCGCATTAACTGTTTGTTTTAATTCTAAATTTGGAACTGCAGGTGTTGACGGTTTTGTTTTATCATCTGGTAATTTTGTTTGCATGACTAAATCTAAACGTTTGTCATGTTCGATATAGTAACCGTCTTTATTTGTGAAAATTGTAATAGGGGTATTGTTTTGGCGATATTGATTTAATTCGTCAGAGATGAATTTTGAGATACGCACACTGTAGTTGGCATTATTTTTATTGGCGTGTACGTCATTTTCACTCTTAGGCGTTACAGTGAGGATATATTTGATTGTGTCGCCTTGCATAACAGGGTAGTAGAAGTTGCCATCCTCTTGGCCATTGAATTTGTAGATTTTAAAGGAGTGACCGAGTTTGAATTCTCCGTTATTACCGGAACGATCAATTTGAGAAAGGGCTTGTGCATAACTTGAGAAGTGTTGTTTCGCTTCTTGTTTTGCTTGACCCGGAACATCGGTATTATCAACTTTAATTTTAAGTGAATCGGATGAAGCATTTGCGGTAGGCTCTTGTTGAGTGACGTATGACAATGCACCGCTGATGACCATGATGGCTGCAAGCAGCAACATGGAAGCAGTTTTGAAAAATGTTTTTGCTGTATTCAATTGCTATTCCTCCATTCAATAAAATTGATTTGTGAAATATCTCATTTTTAATATAACACAAAAGAATTTAAAAAATAGGGTAGTTTTTAAGTATTTGATATTACTATCGTTATTTAGTTTGTGATAAGAACAATTGATAATTTTATTAAATGAAAACAATTGAATATGATAGGATTGCGCGAGTTTAAATAAAATAAAAAACACTTGCCGCAATGACAAGTGTTTCATCTCAGTTATTATTTGGCTTTCCAGAATTCTCCTTCTGGACTGCTTAATTTTTCAATTTTTTGTTGTAAAGCTAGTTTTTTCAATTCCTTTTGCAGCAATTTTTTTGGCCACTCATAAATCGTCAGCAACTCTTCAAGTGTGACAAATTGCTGTTCTTGAATATATGTTTCAAGTTTAGGCGGTAATTCCTTTTCTATTGGTGTGCCCATTAATTCATTAATGATATAAGTATATATGTGATAAGGATATAAGCCTTCGACTTTTAAACCTTCCTCAGTTACATCTTCATTGAAAAAGACAAGTGAAGGTGCTTGATCGACTTCCATTTCTCTCGCAATATGCAAGTCGACTTTCAGACTTTCAGTGAGCTTTCCACTCTTCAAATCTTCTTTGAATACGTCATAATCCAAACCTGCATTCTTCGCAGACGCTTCAATCATATTTTCAGTGATAATATCACGTTTTGGTATAATTTCATTCTGCATTAAATGAATAAAGCGTTCTGCACGTGCACGCCCTTGAAGTTCAGCAGCTTTATATGCTAATGCGATATTGTCGCTTTCAGAACTACTTTGTGCTTGGCACTTTGTCAGTATTCGTAAGGATGGGTTTAATATATGACGAATACGGATATATTGTTTATATTCAACTCTTAATTTAGATAGTATTGCGGATAGTTTAAAACAATCTTCATCAAATGGATCGAAGAAAGAATAAATTTCTATCTTGCTCACAGGTGAAAGGTTCGTTTCATCTTGTCTATGATTACATATTAACTTTAACTCTTCAGACATCTCATTCACCTACAATTAATTTTCAGAATTAACCATATGATTTGCGGTCAATCGCAATCTTTCATATAGGTATTCATCAACACCCGCAGGCAGTTCTGCATGTTGAATCGCTTTATTCATATTTTCTAACCAGGCATCTCGTTCATAGGTTGTTATGCGAAAATCCATATGTCTCATTTTTAACATCGGATGACCATGTTCTTCAGTATAAAGCGCTGGGCCTCCAAGAAACTGCGTTAAAAATTGCTTTTGTTTTCGACTGGTTTCCGCAAAATCACCAGGGAAGAGGTGGTTGATTCTTTCATCTTGTTCAACAAGTGAATAAAAGTAATCTATCATGCGATATAGACGTTCTTGGCCTATTACTTCGTAAGGTGTCAAAGCCATTTTCTCACCCTGTTTCTTTAATATATATCTAATATAACATGAATTTTTACAATTAAAAGTAATACGACTTTTGACTGAGTGCTACCGAATTGTGCTTAATGATTATTTGTTTTTCACTTCAAAAAAGCGAGCGACTTTATTTTTAGGAATATACGATTGAATATTGAAATCTTGTAAGATTTCTTGGAACTTCTTTAAACCTTCTTCGGGTTGCTCTACTTCGAATTCTAACTCGAAATCCTCAGTACCAAGATATTCGCTATGATCTAGCACAAGTAGTCCTTCAGTGATTTCTGTCTCCATACGGTGTGTTGTTAAAGCTCCTAAGACATAGAGTTGCGTCACTTCAACACCTGCTTCTTGTAAGACAGAATGAATTGGATCCGGCAGGTTATCAGGTGTAAGATGCATATCTTGTTTAGGTACGACTTGTGTCATGTGATTATATTCAGTCAAACCTACTTTGGCAGGTACTTTTAAAGTCATTTCATACGTATCATCAATTTCACGAATTCTGAGTGCCATCAATCGTTCAGCTAAAGCAAAGTCAGGTGTATCGATATAATGATTTTTTTGCGTAAAAGGTTTCATTGTATTAAAATATCTATTTCTTAATGCTTCGTATTGATTATGTGTCAGTAGTTGTTTATATTCGATTTCTTGATTAATAGTCATGCGTTCACCTCTGTGACTATATATTATGGACGATTTGAAATCTATTTGAAAGTATTTCAAATTATGTGCGCCGAGACAAAGCATTTAGGTTGTGTAATGAGTGATGTACATATGTTAAAATAAGTAGGAATAACACAAGGAGGATTTAGGTTATGCGTATTTATGTGAACGAAATAAAAGTGAAAGATGATGGCATTTATTGCTATACAGATAAATCGACAGAAGGGTTGACTGAAGCAGGGCAAATGCTGGTTGATAGCGACAATTACGGGTTTGCTCATATCCTTGACGATGGACAATCCTATTCCTATCTTATCTTTGTGCAAGAGACTTGGTCGATGCTTCATGAAAATAAGGGGAAAGCTATTTATGTGAATGACGATTTAAAATTAGAACAATTTGACCAAGAATTAGATTATATCTTAAGTAATATCAAAGGGAACTCAAACTATGGTAAGGATTTTGTGGCAGAAGTCGAAAAAACGTTTGAGTTAGAGTGAAGCGGAGTGAATCGCAATGAATCAATGGGATCGATTTTTAGCACCTTACAGACAAGCAGTTGAAGAGCTTAAAGTGAAATTAAGAGGTTTGCGTAAAATTTATGATTTAGAAGCCGATGCGTCGCCAATCGAATTTGTGACGGGACGTGTAAAACCGTTAACGAGTATTATCGAAAAAGCGACTGAGCGTGATATATCATTTGATCGTCTGCATGAAGAAATGTATGACATCGCAGGTTTGCGTATTATGTGCCAATTTGTGGATGATATACCGGTTGTCGTCAATCTGCTTAGACAACGTAGGGACTTTAAAGTTGTAGAAGAAAGAGATTATATTAACAATACAAAAGAAAGCGGCTATCGTTCATATCATGTGATTATCCAGTATCCGATTGAAACGTTGGATGGGCAACGTGCGATATTGGCTGAAATTCAAATCAGAACGTTAGCAATGAATTTTTGGGCGACCATTGAACATACATTACGTTATAAATACGATGGAGACTATCCTCCTGAAATTCAAAAACGCTTAGAAAATGCGGCAGAAGCTGCTTTTTCACTAGATGAAGAGATGTCTGAAATCAAAGATGAAATACAAGAAGCACAACGTTACTATTCTAAAAAACGTGCGAAAAAACATAATCAAGAGTGAGGTGCTTTATGCGTTATTATATCGTGTCTAAAGGGGACCACAAGTCAAACAGCATCAAAGAAAATATGGAAGCACAAATGGAAGCAAACAATATGATTAAAGATGTCGATAAACCTGAAATTGTCATTTCTGTCGGCGGAGATGGAACCTTATTAGAAGCCTTCCATCAATATTGTCATCGTGTGAATGAAACTGCATTTGTCGGTGTACATACAGGACATTTAGGATTTTATGCAGACTGGTTGCCGCATGAAGTAGATAAGTTAATAGAAGAAATTGCGGATGGAGATTACGAAGTCATTCAGTATCCTTTAATCGATATTATTGTGAATTACAACGATGATAAAGAACCCTCACATCATATCGCACTGAATGAAGCAACAATGAAAACTGAAGATAATACAACACTTGTAGCTGATGTTAATTTACGTGGCCAGCACTTTGAAAGATTTAGAGGAGATGGTTTATGTATTTCCACTCCTTCAGGGTCAACAGCCTACAACAAAGCACTTGGCGGCGCTTTGATTCATCCTTCATTGCGCGCCATTCAATTGACTGAAATTGCATCAATCAATAACCGTGTGTTCCGTACAGTCGGTTCGCCGATTGTCATGCCAGAACATCATTATTGTCTCATTACACCTGTAGATCAACGTGTGATTATGACATCAATCGACCACGTTACCACGAAACATCATAATGTAGAAAGTATTGAATATCGTGTGGCTAAACAACGTGTGCGTTTTGCACGTTTCAGACCATTTCCATTTTGGAAACGTGTCCACGATTCATTTATTTCTGACGGCAGAGACGAATGAAATTTCACTATGTCATAGAAACACCGGTTTTATTAAGAACCTTTTTACAAGAACAATTTTATTCAAAGAAAATGATAAGTGCCATTAAACAAAATGGCGCTTTACTTGTAAATAAGCAACCTGTGACGGTACGTAAACAAATGACAGAAGGCGATATATTAGAAGTTATATTGCCAGATGAGAAGCCGAGTGAAAATTTAATCTATTATCATGCACCTTTAGATATCTTATATGAAGATAGTTATTACTTAGCCGTTTCTAAACCTGCACATCAAAATTGTGCACCGTCTAGAGAGCATCCGCATGAGAGTTTAATAGAACAAGTATTGGCATATTTAAATCCGAATGACAGTCGAACGATTGTCGTACCGCATATTGTGACACGATTAGACCGTAATACACAGGGCATTGTATTGTTTTCCAAACATGGACATTTTCATCACAGAATGTCTGACGTTAAAATGGAGAAAATTTATCAATGTATTTGTTTTGGAGTTTTGTCAGGAGCAGGCGATATCATTGCGCCAATTGCACGTACATCTGACAGCATTATTGAACGTCAAGTCAGTGAAACAGGTAAGTATGCGAAAACGGGTTATCAACCCCTTTCAACAAGTGACCATTATACCTTGAGTCGTGTACAGCTGCACACAGGCCGAACCCATCAAATCCGTGTGCATTTTCAATATATAGGCCATCCGCTTGTCGGGGATAGTTTATATGGCGGTACGCATTCATCTGTACAAGGACAAGCACTCGTGTGTACAGACTTAAAATTTATACACCCTGTGACACATAAACCGGTAATTTTAAAGGATAAAGTAAGGCAAACAGCACTTGAGGACCTTTTTCAACAGCTTTGTAGAGAGAGTTAAGAAGTAAGGAGGAGGCCAAATTGGCAAAAGAAGATGATAAATTTGTAGATGATCATGAAGTTTATAACAAAGACTTATTAGATCAATTACTAATGGATAATGATATTGATGCATTCAGAGAAGAATTCTTATCGATGCACACGTATGAACAAAGTGAGTTTTTCGAAGACAGTGATGATGAAATCAGACAAAAAATGTATCATCTCTTGTCACCGAATGAAGTGGCGAGTTTCTTCGATCAACTTGAGTTAGATGATGATGAATATAATGAACTTTTTGAACAAATGAAAGCCAGTTATGCAGCACATATTTTAGAAGACATGTCTTATGATAATGCTGTAGATATCATGAGCCATTTGACGAAAAGTAAAGTCGCAACGTTATTAGCATTAATGGATCAGCAAGATGCGAAAGAAATCAAAGCCTTGCTGCATTATGAAGAAGATACTGCCGGCGGTATCATGACTACGGAGTATATTTCTTTAAAGACAACTACACCTGTTAAAGAAGCATTGATGCTCGTTAAAGAACAAGCACCTGATGCTGAGACGATTTATGTCATCTTTGCAGTGGATGATGATAAACATCTCGTTGGTGTCTTATCTCTGCGTGATTTAATCGTCGCAGAAAACGATGATTATATCGAAGATATTATGAGTAATCGTGTTGTTAGTGTCAACGTCGCAGATGACCAAGAAGATGTTGCGCAAAGAATGCGTGACTACGACTTTATCGCGATGCCGGTTGTAGATTATCAAGATCATTTACTGGGTATTATCACAATTGATGATATCGTCGATGTTATCGATGAAGAGGCATTGGAAGACTACTCTGGTTTAGCCGGTGTTTCTGACATTGATTCAACAGACGATTCAATTTTTAAAACAGCTAAAAAACGTCTGCCTTGGTTGCTCATTTTGACGTTTTTAGGTATGATAACTGCAACTATATTAGGGTCATTCGAAGAAACATTAGAAAAAGTCGCATTACTTGCGGCCTTTATTCCGATTATCAGCGGGATGTCAGGTAACTCGGGGACACAATCCCTAGCGGTGTCTGTACGTAATATTACGACTGGCGAGATTGAAAACCAAAGCAAGTTTAAAGTCACGCTTAAAGAAGCGGGTTCTGGCTTTTTATCTGGTTTAGTCTGTGCAACCGTACTCTTTACTATTATTGTAATTTTATACGGCACACCGTTATTAGCACTGATTGTAGGTGGCAGTTTAACAATTGCGATGACAGTCGGTACAATGATGGGTTCAATCATTCCATTGATAATGACGAAACTGAAAATCGACCCTGCTGTAGCTAGTGGTCCATTTATCACAACAATCAATGATATTATCAGTATGTTAATTTATTTCGGATTAGCTACATCATTTATGTCATATCTCACATAAGGAGGGACACATGGAATTTGTATCACTCGTCATTGTTGTCATGGCAGCGTTTTTAACGCCGATTATTGTCAACAGACTTAATATCAATTTTCTACCTGTTGTTGTGGCGGAAATTTTAATGGGGTTAATCATCGGTCAATCCGGTTTCCATTTAGTAGAACGCGACAACATCTTGAATATTTTATCAACACTAGGTTTTATTTTCTTAATGTTTTTAAGCGGTTTAGAAATTGATTTCAATGCGTTCAAAAGCGATAAAAATGAGCCTGAAAAAGCTAAAAATAAGAAACAAAAGAAAGCACCGGGTCATTTACAGTTATCATTATTTGTATTCTCACTGATTATGATTGTTTCAATCATTTTAGCTTATGCATTTAAATGGTTCGGTTTAATTGATGATGTATTACTCATGATTATCATCATTTCAACGATTTCATTAGGTGTGGTTGTACCAACACTGAAAGAAATGAATATCATGCGTACAACAATCGGACAGTTTATCTTGTTAACAGCTGTATTAGCTGACTTAGTCACGATGATTTTATTAACCGTTTATGGTGCAATCAACGCTAAAGGCGGAGGCACACTTTGGTTAATTTCGATTTTAATCGTCTTTACCATTATTTTCTATTTCCTTGGCGGTATCTTCAAAAAGGCACAATTCCTTCAAAAACTGATGGATGGTACAACGCAAATCGGTATCCGTGCAGTTTTCGCATTGATTATCTTATTAGTTGCATTAGCAGAAGGGGTAGGTGCTGAAAACATTTTAGGTGCCTTCTTAGCAGGAGTGATTGTATCACTGCTTGGCCCTGATGAAGATATGGTAGAAAAACTGGATTCATTTGGTTATGGTTTCTTTATTCCTATCTTCTTTATCATGGTAGGTGTGGATTTGAATATTCCATCACTGATTAAAGAACCATCAATTTTAATCATAATTCCAGTGTTAATCATCGCATTCTTAGTATCTAAGATTATTCCCGTCTATGCGATTAGACCATGGTTTGATCAGAAAACGACATTATCTTCTGCATTTTTACTGACGTCTACGTTATCGTTAGTCATCGCAGCAGCTAAAATCGCAGAGCAGCTACATACGATTACACCAGAAATCTCTGGGATTTTAATCCTGAGTGCTGTTATTACGTGTGTATTCGTACCGATTGTCTTTAAGAAGACTTTCCCAATGCCGACTGAAGCGACACGTCGTATTAATGTCAGCCTGATTGGTAAGAACCAATTAACGATACCAATTGCACAGAACTTGATGTCTGATTTATATGCGATTACCTTGTATTATCGTAAAGATTTAAGTGATAAGCGTAATTTATCAAATGACATTACCACAGTTGAAATTGCAGATTATGATGAAGCAATTCTTGAAAAGCTTGGACTCTTTGATAGTGATATTGTAGTGTGTTCAACGAATGAAGATACATTGAACTATAAAGTCGCACAAATGGCGAAAGAACACGGAGTCAGCCGTGTGATCTGCCGCTTCGAAGAGGGCGGAGAAACTGAAGCAGAATTACGTCAATCAGGCGTTGAAATCTTCAGCAGTTTCTTAAGTAATAAGATTTTACTGACAGGTTTAATTGAAACACCGAACATGTTGAACTTGTTAAGTAACGTTGAAACATCATTATATGAAATTCAAATGCTTAACTATAAATTCGACAATATTCAATTACGTAACTTCCCATTCGATGGCGATATTATCTTCGTACGTATTGTGCGTGATAATGAATCAATCGTACCGCATGGTGATACGATGTTACGTTACGGTGACCGTTTGATTGTGACAGGTTCGAAAGAATATGTAGATGAATTGAAACGAGATTTAGAATACTATTCACTTGGTTCAATTTAAACTTAAAAGGGCTGGGACATAAATCCAGTCTCAAATAAAAGCAGAGGAAAATCTTTAATGATTTTCCTCGTCTGTTCACATAAAATACTCATCTTATTTCAACAACATAAAGACCTCACGTATAATTAGAGAATA
>NZ_PZGG01000045.1 GCF_003043455.1 Staphylococcus simulans
AAGAAAAAGTAATCGATGTTACCGTTTTCAGAGAAAAAAGTAATAGGTACTATCTAAAATCGATATTTTTATTATACACAGAATTGTCATAGAATAAGGAATGTAAGTCAAAAGAATGTGTATAAATAGTGATGGACACTAGATTCAGACACCAGAATCGATTTGGAAATGACCATTTATACGCTTATTTTTAAAGAAAGGTGTTAGCTTATGACATCGAAGGTTTTAAAGATTATCTTCCAAATTATCTTGATTATGGGCATCACGTATTTAGGCAACACCCTTCAGCACCTTTTGCATATTCCATTAGCTGGAAGTATCGTCGGCCTAGGACTCTTTTTCCTACTATTACAATTTAAAATTATACCTGTCAAATGGGTCGAAGCGGGTTCCAACTTCTTGTTAACAACGATGGTTTTTTTCTTTATCCCTTCCGTCGTTGGTGTAATGGATATCATAGGTGACATACACCTCAACTTTATTGTGTTCTTCGGCGTCATCATTCTCGGAACAATAGCTGTCGCTTACGTCTCTGGGCTAATTGCTGAGAAGATGGCCAGAAGACGCCATTGTGGTAAGGGGAGTCACACATCATGATTATTTTAAAAGACATCATAATGATAATACTGACAGTGGTTATGTATCTTGCGGCTAAGAAGCTGCACAAGAGATTTCCTAGCCCATTTCTAAACCCAGCCTTAGTTGCTTCAATCGGAATTATAATCGTGTTACTATTGTTCCGTCAGAATTATAGTTCTTATATGGCAGGCGGCCATTTGATTAATTATTTGCTAAGCTGTACGGTTGTTTGCTTAGCTTATCCGCTCTATATCAATCGCCATAAAATATTTGAGAACTTCAATATTATTTTTACAAGCGTATTGACTGGCGTATTACTCAATTTTGTGTTAGTTTACTCGTCGTTGAAGATTTTAGGCTTCAATAAAGAGGAAATTGTCACATTATTGCCGCGTTCCATCACAGCAGCGGTTGGTATTCAAGTATCTCACCAAATGGGCGGTGCAGATACAATTACAGTATTATTTATTATTACCACTGGTTTAATCGGCAGTATGCTTGGCTCGTGGCTGTTACGTATGGGGAATTTCAGAACTTCCATTGCAAAAGGGCTTGCATTTGGAAATGCGTCACATGCGTTCGGAACAGCAAAAGCCTTAGAATTAGATTTAGAATCAGGTGCATTCAGTTCAATCGGTATGATTCTGACTGCAGTAATCAGCTCAGTGCTATTACCAATTCTGATCATTCTTTTTTATTAGCATTTGAATATATAGACACAGTTGCATAACGACGCATCAAACACTAACTAAAGGGTAGTTTGAATACAGTTACTTTTTTAATGAATAGAAAGGGGCTATTTTTAAAATGGCAAAAATTAAAGCAAATCAAGCACTTGTAGAAGCTTTACTACAATGGGATATTGATCACTTATATGGTATCCCAGGGGACTCTATCGACGCTGTAGTTGATAGTTTACGTACAGTAAGTGAACAAATTAAATTCTATCATGTTCGTCATGAAGAAGTAGGAAGCTTAGCAGCTTCAGCTTACACAAAACTTACTGGTAAAATCGGCGTATCATTAGCAATCGGTGGTCCAGGTGCGATTCACTTATTAAACGGTATGTATGACGCTAAAATGGACGGAGTACCTCAATTAGTGTTAGTAGGTCAATCTAACAGTAACTTACTTGGTACTAAAGCTTTCCAAGAAACAAACTTATTATCATTATGTGAAGATGTTTCAGTATATAACCGTCAAATCTCAGAAAAAGATGATGATATCTTTGGTATCGTAAACGAAGCTATTAAAACAGCTTACGAGAAAAAAGGTGTGGCAACTTTAATCTTGCCTAACAACTTATTAACTAACAAAGTTAAAGATACAACTAACAAAGTTGTAAACAAAAAACGCCCAACAATCCCAGCACCAAACACAGCTAAAATTAAAAAAGCTGCAAAATTAATCAATAAAGCTAAAAAACCTGTATTGTTAATGGGTACTGGTGCAAAACATGCTGGACCTGAAGTAGAAGCTTTAATCAATAAAGCACAAATCCCTACTATCATCACTTTACCAGCTAAAACAATCATTCCAGATGATCACCCATACAACTTAGGCAACATTGGTAAAATCGGTACAAAACCTGCATACCAAGCAATGCAAAATGCCGACTTATTAATCATGGTAGGTACTAACTATCCATACGTTGATTACCTTCCTAAGAAAAATATCAAAGCAGTTCAAATCGATATTGATCCAAGTGCAATCGGTCACCGTTTCAAAGTTAATGCTGGAATTATCGGAGACGCTAAAATCGCATTAACTGAATTAACAGACCTTGTTAAACCAGTTAAAAACCGTAAATTCTTAAAAGAAGCATTAGATAACATGGCAACTTGGAAAGAATGGATGGAAAAAGACCTTAACAATGATTCTTATCCAATCCGTCCAGAACACTTAATGCAAGCAATCAACAGAGAAGCAGACAATGACGCTGTATTCTCAATTGATGTTGGTACTTCAACAGTATGGTCAACACGTTACCTAAGCCTTAAACCAAGCAACGAATTCATTATCTCAAGCTGGTTAGGTACAATGGGTTGTGCGTTACCAGGTGCAATCGCATCTAACGTAGCATTCCCTAACCGTCAAGTTATCGGTATCGCTGGTGACGGTGCTTTCCAAATGGTAATGCAAGACTTCGCAATGGCTGTTCAATATAACATGCCAATGGTTATCTTCGTATTGAACAACAAACAATTAGCGTTCATCAAATACGAACAACAAGCAGCTGGTGAATTAGAATATGCGATCGACTTCTCAGACATGGATGTTGCTAAATTCGCTGAAGCATGCGGCGGTGCTGGCTACACATTAGAAGATCCAGCAGACATCGATACTGTCGTAGAAGCTGCATTAAATGAAAACAGACCAACAATCGTAAACGTACATGTTGATCCGAATGCTGCACCACTTCCAGGTAAAATCGTACCGGATGAAGCAATCAACTATGCTAAATGGGCATACAGATCTATTACTGAAGATAAAAAATTAGATCTTGATGAAATCCCACCACTTTCAGTAGCAGCTAAACGTTTCTTATAATTTCTGAGAAACAAACTGAATACTCAATTTCGACGAGTAGTGCATTTTGCATTACTCGTCTTTTTTACTTTAAATTGATATTGAAATATTCTGTCAACTCCACTATACTCTAGATATTCATGAAAAATTGCATAGAGTGAAAGTAGGCGAGACATATGGACTTTTTATATTTTCCAGTAGATGAAGACATAAAGTTAGCACAACCTGAAACATTCATGGCTGAATCTTTATTTCAAGTGATTGAACAAGATAGAGCATTTCTTTCAACCTATTTACCGTTCGTTGATCATACCTTAACGGTGGAAGATGAACTCAACTTTATTAAGTTAATGTTGAAAAAACAGGCTGCAGGTGAACATCGTCTCTTTGTGATTTACTATCAAGATCAAGTAGTGGGCACCATTGATATACACCAGATTGATTTAGAAAATAAAAAAGCATTTATTGGATATATGTTACAGAGTAAATATAATGGTTTAGGGATCATTGCCCGTTGCCTACATAAAATCTGTGATTTCGCATTCAATACTTTGAATTTAAATAAGTTGTCGCTGCACATCAACACTAAAAACAAAGCAAGTCAAAAAGTCGCTGAGCGTGCAGACTTCCGTTTCGTTGGCACGGATAAGGATGAATCATATGAACGAGGACAATTTGAAGATTTTCATAGATATGCTTCATTGAAACATGAATTTAACACACAAACTTCATTGTAAATTAAGATAACCCTTATCAACTTTATAAAAAGATTGATATACTGATGACATTAAGAAAGATAGGAGTTGTCAGTGTTGAGTGAACGTAAATTAGTAGCAGAAACAGACATTGAAGTAAACGGCTACGATATTGATGCGATGGGAATCGTCAGCAATATTGTCTATGTGCGCTGGTTTGAAGATTTAAGAACTATATTTGTAAATAAGCATTTGACCCCTTCAGAAATGTTGAAACAAAACATTTCACCTATACTGATGCATACTGAAATTGATTATAAGATACCACTTACAATTCATGACAAACCCGTGGGAAGATGCTGGTTAACGAAAATCAGTCGTTTAAAATGGGTATTTGAATTTGAAATCAGTACCGGTGATCAAATTCATTGTCAAGGTATGCAGTATGGCGGGTTCTATCATATTGTTGAACAAAAAGTAGTACCTGTACCTGATGCATTCAGGATTTTATAGATTCCACTCAATCTTCGAAAAATAAATGTTTTTCGAAGATTTTCATATACATAGAAAGAGGATTGATAGTCATGACTGAACATCCACATTTAAAAGCTTTAAAAGCAGCATTTCCTCAAACAATTCCCATTTTTGCGGGCTTTTCATTTATCGGCATTGCTTATGGTATTTATATGCATTCATTAGGTTTTCCGCCAATTTATGCGATGTTAATGAGTTTATTGATTTTTGCTGGTTCAATGGAATTTGTGGCCGGAAGTTTATTATTAGCGCCATTTAATCCAGTCAGTGTTTTTGTATTGACGCTCATGTTGAATTCCAGACACTTATTTTATGGTATTTCCATGTTAGATCGTTTCAAAGGTACTGGAAAATACAAGCCGTATTTAATTTTTGGTATGTGTGATGAAACTTTTGTAATTAATAATATGGCGAATGTACCTAAAAATGTCGACAAGACATTATTTATGTTCTATGTCACGCTATTAAATCAATTTTATTGGTTCTTCGGTACTACGATTGGAAGTTTATTTGGTGTCTTTATTAAGTTTGACACTAAAGGTTTAGACTTTGTGATGGTCGCGCTCTTCGTAGTTATATTCCTTGAGTCTTGGCTGAAAGAAAAGAATCATGTCAGCTCATTAATTGGACTCGCCATACCGATTATCTGTCTTGTGATTTTTGGACCGAATCAATTTATTTTGCCTTCAATGATTTTGATTGTGATTGCTTTGACAATACTTAGAGGTTACTTCGCAAGAAAGGGCGTGGCTTAGTATGACATTAACCCAACAAATTTTAACCATTGCGGTCGTTGTAATCGGAACGATGTTGACACGCTTCTTGCCGTTTTTAATCTTTTCTAAAGACAAAGAAACACCGAAGTTTGTGCAATACTTAGGAGCTGTACTGCCTGCTGCAGTATTTGGTTTCCTAGTTGTTTATGCCTTACGTAAAACGCCTATCTTAACTGGCAATCATGGGCTGCCAGAGTTGATTGCGATTGTAGTGATTATTATTTTACATGTGATTAAACGTAATATGTTGATTTCGATTGCAGGCGGTACCATTGTCTATATGATATTAGTTCAATTTATATTTTAAAAAACAATCCTCACATGACAGTTTTAAAGTATCATGTAAGGATTGTATTATTTTAGATGGGGAGAACAGATTTGTTATGATGAGAAAGTATTTGAATCCTATCGTAATTGCTGCTCTTCAAAGTGGTTAAGTTTCCAAATAATCACAGATACTAACCAAAACAATAAGAACACACCAACGAGCAGATAACCTAAATGATTAAACTCAAGTGATGCGATATCATCCCAAAAAGGACTGTGTAATTTAAAGCGTTCACCAATCATCTGGAGTATTTCTACAGTACCGATTATCAGTGCGGCAATAACGGAGATGGCAGTAATAGTGATATTGTAATAGATTTTACGGACTGGTTTCAGAAATGCCCAGTGATACGCAGATTTCATGAGTGCGCCATCTAGTGTATCTAATAAACTCATGCCTGCTGCGAACAATAACGGTAGTGCGATAATGCCAGTAAAAGGAAGTGACTGCTGAGCAGCACCGGATGATAATGCAAGCAAAGCAATTTCACTCGCAGTATCAAAGCCTAATCCAAATAGAAAACCTAATGGCAAAACATGCCAACTTCTGTTGATGAATTTAAAATAAGGACCTACAAATCGTTGGATAAGGCCTCTTGATGCTAATAATTGATTGAGTTCATCATCAGAAACATGTTCAAAGCGCAAGCGCATAAACAGACGAATCAATGATACTAAAATAATTAAATTCAAAATCCCGATTATTAATAGAAAAAGACCAGAAACCATAGTACCGATTATTCCGCCGACAGCTTGAAACACTGGCATTTGTTGTTGTGCCCATGACACGGAAATACCTAATAATAGTGCCATGATGAAAACAACACTGGAGTGTCCAATTGAAAAATAAAAACCAACACCTGTTGGATTTTGCTTTTCTTGCATAAGTTTACGTACAGTATTATCAATCGCAGCAATATGATCGGCATCAAATGCATGACGTAAACCTAGTGTGTATGCTAAGATACCCATTCCGAATAAAATAGGGTGTGAATGTGCACCAATCCATAAACAAGTAACACCTATAAGGTGTAATAATATAATCACGAATAAATAAGGAAGCATATCTTTGATATGAGTTGTCTTGATGTGCAATAGCGTCATCTGCTTTCTATATTTTTATGAGTTAGTCAATCAAATAAATTAACTATGAAAGAACTCTATTATTTTAATACGAAAGAACGACTAAGTAAATAACTAAGAGACAGCGTTTCTATTTTATTGAAAAAGTGATTTTCAATCTGCATAGGGTAAGTGAAAATAAGGACATTTAGTGAAAGAGAGGTTTTATCTGTGTCAGATATTGATTATATTTCATCATTTGATGATGTGAATCTCTACAGTAAAATCACGTTAGGTGAGCAGCCAATGGCTAACTTGATTATCGTACAAGGATTATCAGAAGAATTAGATGACTATGATGGTGTGGCTTCAATTTTTAATGAATATGACTATAATGTTATTCGTTATGATCAAAGAGGTCATGGTAAAACACCAGGCGATAAAAACCTTTATGAGCATGTAGATATTGTCATTGAAGATTTAAAAGCCGTGGTAGATTATGTCAAAGCCCAATTGACAGGTAAAATATTTATTTTAGGACATGGTGTAGGTGGTACAATAGCGACATTATTCGGTATACGTTATCCGCATGCGGTGAATGGTTATATTTCGGCAGGTGGTTTGTCTCCAACGGGACAACCCGTTTTTCGTGATGATGTCGTAGATCATTCAGCGGAGATAGAAAATCAGGATGGAGAAGCAGATATAGAGAAACATAAAAGAATTAAAGCGTTCAGAGAAGCGGTTCGAGATATGAATATCCAATTTTCTAAGTTTGAAGATAAAGTATTAATAATGCATGGCGGCAGTGACCGTATAGTAAGTTCTGATGATGCGATACAATTCTTCAAAGAAGCTAAAACAACACATAAATCATTAAGAATTTATGATGGATTAGATCATGAGTTATTAAATGTAAGTTCATACCGCGGTATGTTATTATCAGATATTGTAAATTGGTTAGATTTTGAATTATCTATGGAGAATATAGATAAGTGACAGACAACAAGAATAAACAACAATTCAACTGATTCAAGGAGTTTGAAAGAAAATGAAGAAAACACAACCGACCTTACATGATATTGCGAGAATTTCTGGCTTGTCCATTGCGACAGTCAATCAAATATTAGAAGATAAAAAACATGTTTCAAATGACCAAGCACGTGCACGCGTAGTGGAAGCGTTAGAAATGTTAGGTTATGAACCAAGTCGATATATTCAATCATTGCGTGGAGAAAGTGTTAAAACCATCGCATTTATTATTCCAAGACACGATGCGTATTATGCCTCTGTCATTGATGCGATTGAACATCAACAAGGTTCTGAATCTATTCGAATTATTGCGATGGCGTCTAATGAGCAAGCTCAACGTCAAGATGAACTGATTGATTGGTTTGTTTCTCAGCAAGTAGACGGTATTATTGTTTCTCCAGTTTCAGCACAAATGCGTATCTCAAAACGTTGGAGAGATATTCCAATGGTGATTATTGATAATCAGATTGAGGATGAAGAGATTCCTTATATTGGATTAAATCATGAGGATACAGCCTATCAAGCTGTAGAGCATTTACTGAAACAAAAGCATCAATCTATCGCATTGATTTTAGGTAATCCAGCTTCAAGCGCAACAGCTGATACAAGAATGGGATATAAAACAGCCTTAGAAGATTTTGAACAACAAATGGATGAACGTTTAATCTCATATCAATATACAGATTTAAGTTTAAAAGCAACCGAAAAATATGGCTATGATACAGCGCAGCAACTCTTTGCACAACCAAATCATCCGACTGCTTTGATTGCTTCGAACCATGCTATGTTGTCAGGTATTTTACAAGCACTTAAAACAAGTGAATTAAAAGTACCTGAAGATGTTGCGATTGTCACTTTAGAAGAGAATAGTTGGAATAAAGCACATTATCCATCACTCACAGCAGCAGGCATTGATGCTGAAGCCATTGGCGCATCAATTTTTGCACGCTTGAAACAATTTTTTGGAGGAGAAAGTGAACAAATTCAATCTGATTGGTTGATGGCACAGTTAAATGTGAGAGATTCAAGTTCTCACTTATCCGAAAATGAATAAAAAATAAACAGGCTTAGAAACAATGTCTTAAAGAAAGGGAGAAAAGACAGGTTTCTAAGTCTGTTTTTTGGGATTTTAGAAATGATATACTAGGGTTTTTTCAATCAAACGTCATCTCGACTTGGGACAACTTTACGTGCATTTTGTCTGCAAACATGAATAAGTACAATAGTGGAGACAACGATACTCATAATAATGGCTATGACAGCACCCGATTCTGGATGGTCAACGTGTCCTGTTTCTGGCAAGTCAGCGTATGATGCGGTTTCACCCTGATGGTGTGAGCTTGCATCTTCACTTTTTGAAGTTGTTGCTGATGCTTGATGCGCATAGGTTTGTTCCGCTGTTGCTTCTGAGGTTGTGGGCTCAGTATCTGCTTCTTTACGATTTCTTTCTGCATCTGTGACATTTGTCTTTGAAACATTTTCTGCAAGGGAAGGATCGGGTTCAACATCAGCAGCTTGAGCCACATCAGTTGGATGCGATGTAGAAATAAATGTTTCAGGTGATTGAGCAGTATGAGTATTTTCGACCAAAGCGGATAATTCAGCGGACTGTTCGTTTGCGTTATCATGACTTTCAGCAGCATTCATCACTCCAGGCATATTAAAGAATAGTAAACCGCTTAAAGCTAATGTAGAAACATGAAGCAAGCTTTTCTTTTTACTTAACTTCATCGGCATGAAAACAACACTCCTATTTCAAAATGAAAGTGTCATGTCATCCATGGTGTTATGAGTATGATGTATAGACTGTCGGATGAAACAGACAAAACGACAACGAAGAAAATTGATTGATGCTTGCGGATATGTGAGAGATAGATTTCTGGTGTACGGCGTTATGGGATATATTGCTTTCCGCAACGATTTATCATGATCATCAATTTCTTCACTTTAAGCATGGCATAGCAATATTAAGCTAACTTAAAATTGAGTTTAAAAAAAGATAAACTTCGTAAATTTTCAGTATATTAGAACTTTTTAATGTATTAAATAGCCCAAAATCCTACGGTATCAAGCATTTTAGTCTTTTACCCGATAAAATCACCCGAATTTGTTGGTTTAAACTTATTTACTAAAGTGTTATAGTTGCTAATGGAAAATAATTTGTATAGACAAATAACAATAAAAGTCTAAAGGGAGTCTTTTAATGTTGTTTTAGGGTTAGCAAGATTATTTTTATTAACGGTAAGTGTTTATAATAGTTTCAATCGTTTAAACTAATTGTGACAACTTTATATCTATTATGATTAAAATTACTATTTATAATCAAAATTAAAGAGTAATAATAGTCATAATAAAGAGTTTGTGAAATTATTCGTAATTTGTTCACAAAATGTTTGCAAAAGCTATTGAAAACGCTTTATCAAAGGTAGTATGATGTCGGTGGTAGGAAAATTAAATATATAGTAGGAAAAGAGGTCATTTGGCATGGATATTATTTTGGGAACTGGGACGTTGTTGCTAGTCCTTCTAGCAATGTCGTTATTCTTAAAATTTGCTCCTTATGGTAAACAGGGGCTACAAGCACTTTCAGGTGCAGCATGTGCAACATTTTTACCGCAAGCATTCTTAAGTTATGCAATCGGTGGCGTGTTCCACTTGGAATTCTTCCAAAGAATTGGAGACTTAGCAGGAAGCTTAAGTGGTATTGCAGTAGGTATTTTAACTGGTTTGAAATTGGGTATCTCTCCAGTCTTCGCAGTTATCATTGGTTTAGTTTTACATGATCAAAAATTATTACCGGCATTTATCGCTGCTTACTTAGTAAGCTTCTTAATTAAATTGATCGAGAAAAAAGTACCAGAAGGCTTAGACTTAATTGTCGTAATCTTAGTCGCTCCGGCATTAGCATTCGGAATCGGCGGATTAATTTCACCAGGAGTAATGGCTGTGTTAAGACAAATCGGTGGTGCGATTACAGCAGTTGGTGACAATAATCCTTTCGCATTAGCAATTATTTTAGGCTTAATCATTCCGGTGGTAGGTATGACGCCATTAAGTTCTATGGTATTAACAAGTTTACTTGGTTTAACAGGTGTTCCGATGGCTATCGGTGCATTAACAACTACAGGTTCATCATTTGTTAACTTTATGATGTTCAGAGCGCTTAAAATTGGCGGCTTAGGTAAAGCATTCGCAGTTGCTGTAGAGCCACTGACACAAATCGACACAATCGCAAAATATCCGATTCAACTCTATGGCGCAAACGCCATTGTCGGAATGTTTACAGCGACAATTGTTACGATTGCAGGTTTAGTAATTAATGTAACGGGAATGGCAACACCAATAGCTGGTGCAATTGTATTGTTTGGATTTAACAAACCAATTCCATCACTTATTACAATCGCAGCTGTAATTGTGACAGCGATTATTCTTGGTTGGATTTTAGGTAAAATTATGAGCAAAATCAACTTCAAGAAACTTTCAGATAAATTACCAGAAGGCAAAGCAGAACCGTCAAAAGCAAACTAATTAACCATTTCTTATAAAGAGATTAAGGAGATGACAATACGCTATGGCACGTAAACATGATTACCAAAGCGCATTTGATATAATCGGTCCAGTTATGATGGGACCATCAAGTTCACACACTGCAGGAGCAGTTAAAATCGGTAACGCAGCAAGAATGGTACTTCAAGGAGAACCGGAAGATATTGAGGTTCATTACTATGAATCATTCGCACAAACTCACTTAGGACACGGTACAGACGTAGCAATCATTGGTGGCTTACTTGGATACAGCACATTCGATGAACGTATCAGCGATGCAGTAAACATTGCTAAAAACGACGGTATCGATGTTCGTTTCATCGAAGAAACGGGAAGAAGTTTAGGAGAGCATCCTAACTGTGCATTAATCAAAGCAAAACAAGGTGATCGTCACATCGAATTGAACGGAATCTCAATCGGTGGCGGTACTATCAAAATCAAAAGCATTAATGTCAATGGCCAATGTATTCTAATGAACCATGGCTTACCATTATTAGAAATCGACGGACCAACTGACAATGCGACAATCAACCATTTAATCAATGATTTAATCGAACACGGTGCAGACATCAACGAAGAAATCAAAACGATTAATCCAGATGGCTGTTTAATGGCTTTACACTTAAACAAAGCCTTACCAGAAGAAGCACTTAGCGATTTAAGAGAGAAATATAGCGACTTAAACTTTGCATATATAAAATAAAGAGGTGTAATGTATGTTTGATTCAATTAAAGAGATCATAGATTATGCGAATAAACATGATATGAAATTCTCAGAAATTATGATTGAAGAAGAGAAAGAATTAAGTGGGATGTCACGTGATGAAATCCGTGAACAAATGAGACAAAACTTACAAGTAATGCGCGACGCAGTTGAAAAAGGGACAACTGGCGAAGGCGTTAAAAGTGTAACAGGGTATACTGGTCAAGACGCAATTAAAATTAAAAACTATAACGAAAACAACCATGCACTTTCAGGTAATGAAATGATGAGTGCCGTTATGGGTGCAGTTGCGACAAACGAAGTGAACGCAGCAATGGGTATCATTTGTGCTACTCCAACAGCTGGTTCCTCCGGTACAATTCCAGGTACACTATTCAAATTAGAAAAAACACATGGCTTAACTGAAGATCAAATGGTAGACTTCTTATTCACAGCAGCAATCTTCGGCCGTGTTGTAGCAAACAACGCAAGTGTTGCTGGCGCAACAGGCGGTTGCCAAGCTGAAGTTGGTTCAGCATCAGCTATTGCTGCAGCAGCTGCAGTTGAAACATTCGGCGGTAAACCAGAAGCTTCAGGTCAAGCAATGGCTATCGCAATCAGTAACTTACTTGGTCTAGTTTGTGACCCAGTTGCTGGTTTAGTAGAAATTCCATGTGTAATGCGTAACGCAATCGGTTCAGGTAACGCATTAATCTCAGCTGACTTAGCATTAGCTGGCGTGGAAAGCCGTATTCCAGTAGATGAAGTAATTGAAGCAATGGATAAAGTTGGACGTAACTTACCAGCTGAATTACGTGAAACTGGACTTGGCGGTTTAGCAGGTACTCCGACAGGTGAAGCAATCAAACGTAAAATCTTCGGTGACTCACAAGTTAAATCATAATTGCCTGATGAATATGTAAATTTCATTAAAAGTTAAATTGATAAATTCATGAAACACGTAACCTGAAAAAGGTTGCGTGTTTTTATTTATAAATTTTAAAGTTGTCACAAAATTCAAAATACATATTGCAATTTGTATCTTTTATGGGTAAACTAGTCAAAAGGGGATGATGGGATATGATAACAAGATTACTATACATTTTTATTGCGTTCTTCATTAACTCAGCCATAACGTTTTACCTGACAGATATCGGCACGACGATGAACAATCTGTTGAAATCAATGTCAATCAGTATGATTATTGTATTCTTATTCTATTACACAAAGTTAATGATGGAGACCAAAGGGGAATAACTAAATAGTACGACAAAAAATGAGATGACTTCGGGGTACATCTCATTTTTATTTTTGAATGAAAGGAAGGATTATCATGTCTACATTAGTTATTATTGCACATCCTGATATTCAAGAAGGCGACGTCAATCAAGTATGGAAGAAAACATTAGAAGACCGTTCTGATTTAGTGACGGTACATGACTTATACCAAACTTATCCAGATGGAAATATTGATGTTGAGTATGAACAAGATTTACTACAAAAACATGATCACATTATCTTTCAATATCCAATGTTTTGGATGAGTTATCCGCCGCTTTTACAACAATGGTTTGATGAAGTTTATACACATGGTTTTGCGTTTGATGGCGGTGATGCTTTAAAAGGAAAATATTTCGCATTAGCCATCTCATGCGGCCAACCGCAAGCACATTATAAAGAAGATGGACCGATAGGGTATACAATTGATGAAATTTGTAATCCATTAAAAGGTGTTGTTAATTTAGTTGGTGGTCATTTCTTTG
The DNA here is from genome assembly GCF_003043455.1 of Staphylococcus simulans. Classification (GTDB taxonomy): domain Bacteria; phylum Bacillota; class Bacilli; order Staphylococcales; family Staphylococcaceae; genus Staphylococcus; species Staphylococcus simulans_A. The sequence goes on from NZ_PZGG01000045.1 coordinate 13,547, forward strand.
GCGTTCATGCGATCTATCAAACAGATGATATCGATAATTTTGCGACACTCGCAGAAAATGCTGATGAATATATCTCATTTGTTGAACGACTTCAAAAACAGTAAGCACAAGCATTTTCCTTTAGACTCCTTAGTAGGTTCACTATACTATAGGTGACTACATAAGATGAGGAGCGAAATAGTAATGGAACAACAAGCAATACGCAATCAAATTTTACAAGCATTTAATTTTAGACATGCGACAAAACGTTTTAATCCAGACAAAAAAGTAAGTGCAGAAGACTTCCATACCATCATTGAATCTGGTCGTCTTTCACCAAGTTCAATTGGTGCAGAACCGTGGCGTTTTTTAGTCGTTCAAAATGAGGACTTACGTCAAAAATTAAAAAAAGTATCATGGGGTGCACAAGGTCAATTAGATACAGCCTCACACTTTGTGATTTTATTAGCTCGTAAAAATGTACGTCCGGGTACAAAATATCTAACACATATTATGAAAGAAATTAAAAATGTACCAGACGATGTATTAGAAGATATGAATAAACGTTACGAAATGTTCCAAAACGATAGCTTGAACTTATATGAAAGTGAACGTTCATTATGGGACTGGGCAAGTAAACAAACATATATCGCATTAGGTAATATGATGTCAGTTGCCGCACTTTTAGGTGTAGATTCTTGTCCAATTGAAGGTTTTGGTATGAAAGAAGTCACACAATTGCTTTCTGATGAAGGTATTATCAATGAAGATGAGTTCTTACCTTCTGTTATGGTTGCTTTCGGTTACCGTGAAGAAGATCCGAAACGTGCCAAAACACGTCAAGCATATGAAGACGTTATCGAATGGATTGAATAGTAATTGGTAAAAGACTTGAGCTTAACAGCTTGAGTCTTTTTGTTTTAATTGTCTGAATCTTGTGTTTCTTAGCTTTGTTTCAATGCTATAATATTACCTATATTCATGATTAAAGAAGATGTAATACATATTAAAGGGAGTTATGAAGATGGTAAGAATAAAAATGTTTGATGTCGCACCTTATGAAATTGACGCAATTAAAAATTGGGCAGCAGAACACCAAGTGGAAGTGGATTATGAAAGCAGTCCTTTGACAATGGATAATATTGAACAAGTAAAAGGGTATGATGGCTTGTCTCTATCTCACAATGGCCCATTTAATCCTGAGATTTATAGCACATTAGAAAGCTATGGTATTAAACAAATCGCACAACGCAGTGCGGGGTTTGATATGTATGACTTAGAGAAAGCCAAAGCACATCATTTAATCATCACAACAGTGCCAAGCTATTCACCGAGTTCTATTGCTGAATATGCGGTTACAGGTGCGTTGTATTTTGTGAGACAGTTACCGTTGATTAAACAACGTATGGAAAACCATAACTTCGTTTGGGATGCACTGTTAATTTCACGTCCGGTTAAAGATTTAACTGTCGCAATTATCGGTGTAGGACGTATTGGCAGTATTTCTGCACAATTATTCTCGAATTTCGGTTGTAAAGTCGTTGGTTATGATATCGAAAATAAACCAGAATTAGAAGATATTGTTGAATTTAAAGATTCACTTGAAGAAGCAATTGCTCAAGCGGATATCGTTTCACTTCATGTCCCGGGAAATAAAGATACGTATCACATGTTTAACCAAACAACATTTGATCAATTGAAAGAGGGGGTTATCTTTGTCAATTGCGCACGCGGTATGGTCGTTGAGACACAAGCTTTGCTAGATGCATTGAACCGTGGTAAAGTAGCGGGTGCTGTAATCGATACGTATGAAAATGAAGCGCAATACTTCCGTAGAGATTTTTCTAACCAAGAGGTTCAAGATAAAACTTTATTAGAGTTGATTGAACGTGATGATGTGTTAGCTTCTCCACATATCGCATTCTTTACGCATGAAGCGGTAAAAAATCTGGCTGAAGGCGGATTGAATAGTACAATGGAAGTACTTGAAACAGGAGATGCGCAAACGAGAGTTAATTAAAGTGTTGTTTATAACAAATAGATAAAAGAAAGGGGGAAGTGCTGAGATGAAAGTGTTTATACATTTACGTTGGTTCTTTAAACAAGAGAAGATGAAGTATATAGGCGGGCTGCTAGTATTACTCTTTATCGCATTATTTCAGCTAATTCCGCCACAAATCATCGGTAAGACGATTGATGCAATCGCGGCTGATCGCTTAACGGGAACACAGTTACTGACTTATATGCTGATTCTCGCTTTTGCGGCAGTGATGATATATGTTTTACGCTACTCTTGGCGTGTTCTGATTTTTGGAACCAGTAATAAATTAGGGAAAATTTTACGTAATCGGTTGTATGAAAAATATACTTCTATGAGTCCGTCCTTCTTCCAAAGACGACGAACAGGTGACTTGATGGCCCATGCGACGAATGATATTAACGCTGTTCAAGGTGCCGCAGGTCCAGGCGTTTTAATGATTGGCGACTCTTTAATTACAGGAACGTCAATTTTAATTACAATGGCATTAACCATCAATTGGAAATTAACATTGATTATTATGTTGCCTTTACCTGTATTAGTCTTATTAACGAGTTATTATGGTCGCTTGATGAGCAAAGGCTTTAAAAAAGCACAAGCTGCATTCAGTCGTTTAAATGACAAGACACAAGAAAGTATCGCTGGTATTAAAGTAACCAAGACAATGGGGTATGAAAAAAGCGACCAAAAGGACTTTAAAACAATCAGCGATGATGTAGTAAAAAAGAACCTGAAGGTTGCGCAAATTGATGCCTTATTCAGTCCAACTATTATGTTAGTCATTGGTACAAGTTACTTTCTAGCATTAGTGTTCGGGACATTTATGATTTTTAACAATACGATTACGTTAGGTCAATTAATTACCGCTACCACATACCTGGGTATGTTAGTATGGCCGTTACTCGCATTAGGCTTCTTCTTTAATATCATTCAGAGAGGTCACGCATCGTATGAAAGAATTAGCGCTATTTTAGATACACCGAACGAGATTGATTTGACTTATAAAGTGAACGGCTATCCATCAGGGCCCATCACTTATCAAATTGAATCTTTTACTTTCCCAGGCAGTGAACATCCTGCATTAAGAGATGTTCATTTCACTGTTGAAGAAGGTATGACAGTCGGTATTGTAGGACGCACAAGTTCAGGAAAAAGTACGTTATTACGATTGTTAGTACGTGAGTTTGATACACAACGTCCTGAAGATATTACGTATGGCGGTATTCCAATTCGTGATTATGAAATCCAACATTTACGCGCGATGTTTGGTTATGTTCCGCAAGACAACTTTTTATTCTCTACAACCATCAGAGAAAATATAGCTTTTGCCGCACCGAATAGTACAGAACAACACATTCAACAAGCGGCTGAAATGAGCTATGTACATCATGATATCTTAAACTTCCCTCAAGGTTATGACACTATTGTTGGAGAACGCGGTGTCTCTTTATCAGGAGGTCAAAAACAACGTGTTTCTATTGCGCGTGCAGTCATTTCAGATCCTCCTGTTTTGATGTTTGATGATTCCTTGTCAGCGGTTGACGCGGATACAGAAGAACATATCCTTAATAATATGAGAAACCAAAGACAAGGCAAAACGAATATTATTACAGCACATCGTATGAGTGCGGTCAGTCATGCGGATTTAATTATTGTGATGGATGAAGGTACAGTGGCTGAACAAGGAACTCATGATCAATTGATGCAAAATCAAGGTTGGTATGCGAAGACCTACCAATCACAACAACTACGTGACCAATTAACTAAAAAGTTAGATGAAGCAGCACACGAAGGGGAGGAGGATTATCATGGCTAGAAGACAAAAAGTGCATTATGATAATCAACTCACTGCGCGTGATCAATGGCATACTTTAATGCGCTTGATTCGTTATACCTTCCCGTTTAAATGGTTGATTTTAGCTGCCTTTGTCATGCTTGGAATTTCCACAGCAGCAGGAGTGGCAGTACCTTACATTGTGAAAGTGTTTATTGATGATTACTTAACGCCAAGACACTTTCCACAACAAGAAATCATTTGGATGATTGTTATTTTTATCGGTATAGAGTTAATTGGTGCGATAACAACCTACATCAATATTTATATGTTCCAGAACTTCGCCTTTAAAATTATTCAGCAATTACGTATCGATGCATTTGATAAAATGGGCGAACTCGGCATGAAGTATTTTGATGAGGTGCCAAGCGGCAGTATTGTGTCACGATTAACGAATGACACAGAAGCTATCGTCAACATGTTTGTCGGCGTATTCTCATCATTTATGATGGCGTTGTTTACAGTCATTTCAAGTTTTATCATGATGTTTATCTTAGATGTCAGACTTGCGTTAATGGCTTTATGTTTTATGCCGATTATTATCATTATTTTAGCTTTATATCGTAAATATGCATCCATATTCTTTGCGCAAGCCCGTCAACGATTGTCTGATTTGAATGCGAAATTAGCGGAATCTATTGAAGGTATCCGTATGATTCAAGTCTTTAATCAAGAACGCAGACTCCAAAAAGAGTTTGATGAAATCAATGAAGAACACTATCAATATAACTTGAAAACCATTCGGTTAGACGGCTTATTATTACGTCCGGCCATCGGTATGTTAAGTATCTTTGCGACAGTGATGATTTTAAGTTATTTCGGATTACTAAGTTTTTCTTCGACTGTCACTGCAGGGGTTGTTTATGCGTTTGTACAATATATGCAACGCTTTTTTGAACCGATTAACCAAGTCAGTCAAAACTTGAATATTTTTCAACAAGCCATTGTCGCAGCGAATCGTGTATTCGCGTTATTAGATAATGACACGTTAGAACCTCAACAAAATGAAATCGCAGATCACCATATTACTGATGGTAAAATTGAATTTAAAGATGTCACTTTCAGTTATGATGGAAAGCATAATGTATTGAAACACATTACATTCACAGCAAATCCTGGTGAAACAATAGCACTTGTAGGTCACACAGGTTCTGGCAAAAGTACGATTATCAATTTGTTTATGCGCTTTTATGAGTTTAATCAAGGTGAAATATTAATTGATGGTCAATCCATCAAAACGATTCCAAAACAAGAATTGAAACGAAAAGTAGGATTAGTTCTGCAAGATCCATTTATTTTCTATGGAACAGTCTTATCTAATATTCGTTTATATCACCCGACAATGACATTTGAACAAGCAAAAGCTGCCGCAGAATTTGTGCATGCAGATCGCTTTATTGAGCAACTGCCAGATCAGTATGAACATAAAGTAATAGAGAAGGGTAGTGCCTTCTCTAGTGGTGAACGTCAATTAATCGCCTTTGCGAGAACGATGGCAATCGACCCTAAAATTCTTATTTTAGATGAAGCCACTGCTTTTATTGATTCTGAAACAGAAGAACAAATCCAAAATTCGTTAAAAGATATGCGTAAAGGACGTACAACGCTCGCAATTGCCCATCGTTTGTCTACGATTCAAGATGCGAATCAAATTTTAGTGTTAAACCAAGGTGAGATTGTTGAACGTGGTACTCATGAAGAATTACTTGCGCAAAAAGGTATTTATTATAATATGTACTTGCTTCAAAATGGATAAAAGAATAATAACGCAAGAAGCACCTAAAGCCGTTTGAGCTTTAGGTGCTTCTCTTTAGTTTATGTAAGTGTTATTCCTTACCAGCTAAGAATAATTTAAACTCTGGGAATTGTTCAATCACTCGTCTTGCGAATGAACAGCTCGCAGTAATTTTAAGTTGATTCACATTCGCATAGTCTACTACTTTTTCAACAAGTTTTGTCCCAATACCTTGGCCGCCTAATTCATCACTGACAGCAGTGTGGAAAATATCAATCACATTTTCCTGCTCATCTCTGAATTCGATAATGGCGCTCGGCGCACTTTCTTCCCCAATAAAGAATTTATGGTCGCCTTGTTTTAAATCTGTCATAGTCATAATCCCCTTTATCTATTTAGTTTTAACTCCTACCCTAAATGGTACAAAACAAAGCGGGTTGGAAACAAGGGTAATTACCAAAATTATATGTTTTCTTAAATGTAAGCGTTTTCTTATATTTATAAATTTACAAACTAATTAAAGACAAATAAAAAAGAGTACTTTTCTCTTTAATGTGTATATAAATAGTGAACCTAACTGTTTTATAGTTATAAAATATTAGGTTGAAAATTTCAGAATTCTGAGAATCTAAAAGATTTCATGAATACCATTGCAATTTAGTGTATTTAAGGGTATAGTTTAAAACATAATGATTACGATTTGGAGGGACCTTTTAAGATGAAAAAGACACTTTTCATAATGTTATCTTTAGTCTTAACAGTTGTATTAGCAGCTTGCGGTAATGGCGACAGCAGCAAAGACAGCGGTAATAAAGACAGTAAAGATGCTAAGTACAGCGAAAGCAATAAGATGAAAGTTAACACAACTGTATTCGCATTCCAAAGTTTTGCGGATCAAATCGGCGGTAAATATGCAGATGTAAAATCAATTTACCCACCAGGTACAGACTTACATAGTTTTGAACCAACACAAAAAGAAGTTATGAACATTTCTAAAGGCGACTTATTTATTTATACAGACAAAGAAATGGACCCAGCAGCGGGCAAAATTGCGAAAACAATTAAAGACAACAAGAAAGTGCTTGAGTTAACAAAAGGCTTAGATAAAAATGTGGTTATTTCTGGTGAAGAACATGAGCATGAACATGGTGACCACGAAGAAGGTGAACACCATGAGCACGGCGATCATGAAGAACACGGAAATCACGAAGAACATGGCGACCACGAAGAACACGGTGAAGAACACCATCATGACCATGGTAAATACGATACGCATATTTGGTTAGATCCAGTAGCAGATAAAACATTTGCGAAAGAAATCAAAGATGAATTTGTGAAAAAAGACCCTGATCACAAAGATTACTACGAAAAGAACTATAAAAAATTAGTTCAAGACATCTCAGATGTAGATAAAGAATTAAAAGACGTTTCTAAAAACAAAAAACGTGACAAAGTGATTATTTCTCACGATTCATTAGCTTACTTAGCTAAACGTTATGACTTCAAACAAGAAGGTATTAACGGTATGAACAACGACGAACCAACTCAAAAAGAATTAATGGCTATCGTTTCTGATATCAAGAAAGAAAAACAACCTTATGTATTATACGAACAAAACATCACTTCAAAAGTGACAGACATCATCAGAAAAGAAACGGATACAAAACCATTACCATTCCACAACTTATCAGTCTTAACAAAAGATGAATCAAAAGATAAAGATGTTACTTATCAATCATTGATGAAGAAAAACATCGAATCATTGAAAAAAGCTTTAGACAGCTAATTTGATGAACGTTTAAGATACGCATTTCCGGTTAAATCGGAAGTGCGTATTTTTTTTATGTATGTGAAACAAAATACTGGTATAAAAATTATACTAGTGGTATAATGATTTTAACAAAGTAAGTATAATAATTATAC
>NZ_PZGG01000046.1 GCF_003043455.1 Staphylococcus simulans
ACATAGAAAAGGATGAACCAATCATGAAAAAGTTATTTATACCGTTATTTAGTTCCCTATTACTGTTAACTGCTTGTGGTAATAGTGATGAAAGTAAAAAAGAAACTGCGAAAAACGAAACTAAAACCCATGAAAAAGAGAACAAAAAGAAGGAAAAAGCAAAGGAGAAGAAAAACGAACAAAATAGTGAACAAGAAAATAGTGAATCTACAGAACAAGCAAATGAAGGTGCTGTAAATGATCAGGAAAATATAGAATCATCAAATCCACAGCAAAATACTAATGAACAAGAAAATGGTCTTCAAGATAGTCAAGAAAATATACAAAGCCAAACAAACCAAACATCTAACAATAATCAAAACAGTAATATTCCTAATGGTGATGCAATGTTTGGTGAATATAAAGAAGATGGCACTTATTGTACAGTAGGTGGCTGTTTAACTCCTGAAGAACAGAAACAACAAGAGGAATTGAATTATCAAGAAATGGAAAAGTATGGATATAGTCGTGAAGAATATGATGCAATTCAAGAAGAAGGTGCCCGACTTCAACTTCAAAGAGATAACGGAGAAATCTCTAACGAAGAATTCACTCAAAAATATATTGATTTATATGAATAATCAACATCCTCAAAGTTTTTAGTTAGATTTAATAACTGATTTTCTCCATGGTAAGAATTTTGATAAATCAACTTAAAACAAAAACCACTCAGCCCTATTGCTATAAGAGGTTTGAGTGGTTATTTAATAACTAAATTAAATTAACGGAGAGTGAGGGATTCGAACCCTCGAGACGCTTGTGGCGCCTACACACTTTCCAGGCGTGCTCCTTCGGCCAACTCGGACAACTCTCCATGTATACAAATTAAAAAATCAGAAACGATAATTCGTTTCTGATTGAATGACTCCTACGGGACTCGAACCCGTGTTACCGCCGTGAAAGGGCGGTGTCTTAACCGCTTGACCAAGGAGCCGTGGCTCCACAGGTAGGACTCGAACCTACGACCGATCGGTTAACAGCCGATAGCTCTACCACTGAGCTACTGTGGAATAATAAGTAATTTGGAGCGGGTGATGGGAATCGAACCCACAACATCAGCTTGGAAGGCTGAGGTTTTGCCATTAAACTACACCCGCATTAACGATTATGGGGCGGCTGATGGGAATCGAACCCACGAATGTCGGAACCACAATCCGATGTGTTAACCACTTCACCACAACCGCCAGACAAATAATAAAAATAAGAATGGTTCAGGACAGAGTCGAACTGCCGACACATGGAGCTTCAATCCATTGCTCTACCAACTGAGCTACTGAACCTTAATAAATAATGGCGGTCCCGACGGGAATCGAACCCGCGATCTCCTGCGTGACAGGCAGGCGTGTTAACCGCTACACTACGGGACCCCTTGAAAAAAGAATATGTATTGCGGGAGGCGGATTTGAACCACCGACCTTCGGGTTATGAGCCCGACGAGCTACCGAACTGCTCCATCCCGCGGTAATATTATTAATCTTGCGACTTACCTATTCATCATATCACTGTTTGTTAACCAATGTCAAACCTTTTTTAACAAATTATGAATTTTATTTTCAAAACGTAAAAGTTGTTTTGAATTTGTTATCTCTTTTTTCAAGACAATACCTAGTATATCGACTTCCCTATCTTGCGTCAACCAGTTTCTGTTAGAAATAAGTGTAATAAATATATAATTGTTATAAATTTTTATATTTAGAGTGCAAATGGGCTCTTTTTATTTATAAATCAGTGCATCTCAAGCCTTCCTTTTGTAAATTTCTTTAAGTTTAATCCTCATACTTAAGTCTTTTCACTATGTTTGTGTCCCCTATTATATAAAATAAGCACCTTCAATTATGAATTAAGTTCACATTTGAAGGTGTCTATTTTCAGCTTTATATTCAAACCATTTCTTCACTTTCAGCGAGAAATCCTTTTTGATTCAAATCATCAATCGCATTATCTAAGATCTTTTCTGTGTCTGCAGATAATGTATGCAGATGAATACCATCTGTTAATTTTGCTAACATCGTTCCTTTAAAACGAGTCATTTCTTCTACAAACGCTTCAATATCATCTTCTGTTTCAATCATTAGTTCAGCTCGGATACTGCCATAGACAGGATGTTCCACAGAAACATCATCTATCATTGCGCCATTCTCTACGATAAGTCGCAATTCTTCTTCCATCTGATCATAGTCATGTTGACACATCACCACACGTTTACAACTTTTGCCTTGTGGTGCAATATCCATAAAATATCCTTTACTCGTAGAATTGATCGCAAATTCTTTCGTTTTTAAATGCGAGATATCTTTTACGATAATTTGTCGTGATACACCAAAACGTTCACTCAGTTCTGAACCTTTAATAGGTCGTGTCGAACTTTGCAAGATTTCAACGATTTCAGTTCGTCGCTGATCCGCTTGACTCATGGGCAGCCACTCCTTCTAATATTTTATCTATTTCATTAAAACATGTATCAATTTCTCCTAATGTTGAATTGCTTGAAAATGAAATACGTACATATTGATCTGCTTCATGATCTGTATATTTAATCTTCTCAATTAAACCCTCACTCAATAATAAACCATGACCGCACGCTGTACCAGTTGAGATACATATATTACGGCTAGATAAAGATTGCATAATATATTGACCTTCAAATTGCGGTGTTAACAATCCGATTATATGAGGTGCTTGTTGATCACTTTTTAACACACTGAATCCTGATGCTAATGCACGTTCAGTCGCATATTGATGTAATTTCGTTAAATGTTCATAGTCAGCATCTAATGATAAAGCTCTCGTCATTGCTAGGATACCAGGCACATCTAATGTACCATTACGTGTGCCTTCTTCATGAAAGTAATGAATATTCGTAGGTCGTACTGACTTATGTTCAATCAATAAAGTTCCTACACCTTTAGTACCTTTAAATTTATGACCTGAGAATGAATAAGAAGTAAAAGCTTCAATTGCTTTGTCTTCAATCTTTTGAACAGCTTGTACCCCATCCACATGGAATGGAATATTGTATGATTGTGCGAATTCAGCAATTTCATTTACTGGAAGTATATAACCAATTTCAGAATTCACGTGTTGCGCAATCATCAATACTGTTTCATCATCTACTTGTGCTTCTAAAGCTGCTAAGTCAATTGCACCTTCATTTGTTAAAGGCATTTCTACAATTTCAAATTGCTTTTTATAAGGTTCTAATGCTGCATAAATAGATGGATGCTCATAAGGTGAAACCAAAACTTTGCCTTCTTGTGCCTGTGATAAATAAATATCAATTGCGATTTGGTTTGCATGTGATCCGCTTGTTGAAAACAAAACTTCTTTATCCGTATTGAAATGTTTTTGAATATAATGTCGGCTAGAATTCAAAGCTTCTCTTGCCATCTCCCCACCGACATGTAAACTTTCACTGTTAAAAAATAACGTTTGTTGTGCTTCATTATATATTGCCAGCGCTTCTTTTGATGGTTGTGTTGTCGCTGCATTATCTAAATAAATCATATCTTTTCTCCCCCACTTGCAATTATCTTACTTTTATGACAAAATCATTGCATACATATATGTTAACATAATTGTATATATTAATGTAAATAGAGGTGTAAACATGAAACGTGTCATTGTCGTTGGGAGCGGAATTGCTGCACTCTCGTTTGTTCGTCAATTACAAGATGATATCGAAGTGATTTGTATCACTAAGGACAAGCTTGCTGAAAACAACAGTAATTTTGCCCAAGGTGGCATATGTTTTTCAAAAAGAGAAGAAGATGAAGCAATCAGCCATAGTCAAGATACTTACGAAGCCGGTGCTGAAATGGGAGATTTTAATGTAATCAAAGAAGTGATTACGAAAAGTTATCCTTTGATTCAAGCACTTGTTGATGAAGGTGTTCCATTCGATTCAAACCCAGTCACACATCATTTAGATTACGCAATGGAAGGTGCACACTCAGCTGCAAGAATCTTACATGCTGGTGGCGATCAAACAGGTAAGTATATCGCACATCATATGGTAGAACATCTTTCTCACCCGCATTTAACACTAATGGAATCAACAGAAGTGATTGATTTGATTTATAACCAGGAACAACAAGTCTGTGGTGTTCTCGTCTTAGATAGTTCTGATGAACAACAAATCATTGAAGCAGATAGTGTGGTATTCGCAACGGGAGGTATTAACAATCTCTTCCCTACTAATTCTAACATCCCACATACCGTTGCTTCAGGAAGTGTTGTCGCATTACGTCATGGCATCACTTTAGAAAGTATGGAAATGATTCAGTTCCACCCTACTTTGTTAGGAGAACCTGAACATGCCTATAGTTTGGTATCTGAAGCGGTTAGAGGTGACGGTGGTGTATTAGTCAATGAACAAGATATTCCATTTATGGATACTATACATCCCATGAAAAGCTTGGCACCGCGTGATGTGACAAGTCGTGCGATTTATCATCAACAACAAGAAGGTCATCAAGTATTCTTAGATATTAGTGCGATTTCAAATTTTGCGGAGCGTTTCCCTACTATTTACAAAGCTGTTCAAGCCCATTATCCTGAAGCGATTGCTAAACAACGCATTCCTGTGACACCAGGTGCGCATTATACGGTTGGCGGTATTAAATCAGAGATTGATGGCACAACAAGTCTTGAAGGCGTGTATGCGATTGGAGAAGCGGCATGTACGAACTTCCATGGTGCTAACCGCTTAGCGAGCAATTCATTGTTAGAAGGTTTAGTCATGGGTGCATTATGCGCTGAAAAGTTAAATCAAACTTTACAGCCAGTGAATCATAGCCATTTTAATCCAATATTCAAAATACCTTCTATCTCAGCTGACAAAGCTGCGCAATTACAACAAAAAAGTTTTGACATTTTAGGTGTAGAACGTAAAGGAATCAAAATGCAAAACTATTTAAAAGAAATTGAACAGACATTATTTGAAACATCTGAAACAGAATATGTCGATAAAGCAAAATGGCAACGTTATTGTATTGTCAAATTACTGCAAATCGTCTGTACAGCTGCCCTCGCCCGCCAAGAATCAAGAGGTGTACATTACAGACTAGATTATCCACATCAAGACAAACAATTACAATTTGAACTTATTGAAATCAATTCAGGAGGCATGGAACATGTTAAATCCACTACTCGTCAGAGAGAAAATCACTCAATATTACATTGAAGATAATCAATATGGTGATTTAGCAACACACATCTTTGATCAGACACAACAAGGTACTATGTACTTAAAATCAAAAGATAATGGTATCTTTTGCGGCGAAACTATTATTAAAGAAGGCTTTAAGTTATTAAAGAGCCATATCGATATCGAACAAAAAATCAAAGATGGTGATACGGTCGAACCTGGTGATATCATCGCTGAAATTACAGGACCTGTATACGTTTTGCTTACTATGGAGCGTATTGTCCTGAATTTAATTCAACGTATGTCAGGGATTGCGACACAAACACATCGCATCGCTGAAAAAATCGCACACACATCTACACGAATTGTCGATACAAGAAAAACAACACCGGGCTTAGGTATCTTCGAAAAATTTGCGGTAACTGTCGGTGGCGGTTTGAATCATCGTCGTTCTTTAAATGATGGATTGATGTTGAAAGATAACCATATCGCGTTCAGTGAATCAATGGAAATTGCGATTCAAAACGCTAAAAAAGTTGTAGGTCCAATGGATAAAATTGAAGTGGAAATTGAAAATGAAGAGATGCTTAAAACAGCTATCGATCAAGATGTAGATATTATCATGTTTGATAATCAGACACCTGAATGGATTGCTGAACATCTTAAAGCAGTTCCTCAGCATATTCAAACTGAAGCTTCTGGTAATATTAACGAAACTAATGTTGTTGCATACGCTGAAACTGGCGTAGATTTCATTTCAATGGGTGCTCTATTTTATGCGCAAAATGCGCTCGATATTTCTGCAAAGGTTGTGATTTAAATGTTTAACCCAATGTTATCTGTATCAAAGGAAATTCCTGAAAAATATCTCAAAATGTCAACTGAGGAGTTAGAACAACATATTCAATCTATTAAAGACGAATTAGGTGACCGCCTATTCATGCCGACGCATCACTATCAAAAAGATGAAGTCGTTCAATTTGCTGATATTACTGGTGATTCATTAGAACTTGCACGTATCTGTAAAGAAAATACAGCAGCTGAATACTTCGTATTTAATGGTGTTCACTTCATGGCAGAAACAGCTGATATCTTAACAGACGACCATCAAGACATTTACCTTCCAGATTTATCTGCCGGCTGTTCAATGGCAGATATGGCAAATATCACACAAGCTTTACATGGCTATGATGTTCTAACACAAGAATTCAACTTAGATATCTTACCTTTAACTTATGTCAATTCTACTGCAGCGATTAAAAAGTTCGTCGGTGAGCATGGCGGTTCATGTGTAACCAGCGGTAATGCGAAATCAGTTGTGGATTGGGCATTAAAACAAGGCAAAGTCATTTTATTCTTACCTGACCAACATTTAGGCCGTAATACAGCATATGATTTAGGCATTCCTCTTGAGCAAATGGCAGTGTGAGATCCAATTGCAAAAGAACTTGTTTACGAAGGCAAACTTGAAGATTTACGTATTGTTTTATGGAAAGGTCATTGTTCAGTCCATGAAAAATTCCATAAAGCGCACATCGATTTAGCACGTGAACGTGACCCTGAAATCAATGTAATTGTACATCCTGAATGTGAATTTGAAGTTGTACAAGCTGCTGATTATGCAGGTTCTACACGCTATATTATTGAAACAATCAAAAATGCACCAAAAGGTTCTCGTTGGTTAATCGGAACTGAAATGAACTTAGTGAATCGCTTGAAAGATACTTATACAGATATCACGATTGATTCATTAAACCCATTAATGTGTTCATGTTTGACTATGAATCGTATTGACCTCCCTCACCTTGCTTGGTGTTTAGATAAAATTTTAGATGGTAACCGTGACAACATTATCAAAGTTGATGCTGAAACAGCTAAATATGCGAAAGAAAGCTTAGATCGTATGTTAAGCATTACTTGATAATATGAATAAAGGTCTCTCTGGACGTTAGAATACGTCAGGGAGACCTTTTGTCTTGAATTATTTAATTAGCCATACGTTTAATCATATTATTTTTTAAAGCGAGGAATGTGTCATAGCCATCCTCAGTCGTAAAGTGACCCGCTTCTTCAATCACCTTTGTATCACCATCAAATGCTTGAACTAAACGTTCTGTATCTTGGTATGGCACATTCGGATCATCTTTAGACGCAATGCCATAGAAATAATCAATACGTGATTTCAAATCTTCAATGTCTAGCGTGACATCTGATGCACGTAACTCAGGATTAATACCTTCAGCATCTGGGCCAAACCCAGCAATACTAAAGAAACCTTCAATACGTACATCTGGATGTTGTTCTAAATACTTCAGTCCAGCAAGTGTACCGAAGCCATGTGTTACAAAATAAGTTTCATACTGTGTTATTTCAATTTGTTCATTTAACTGCTTTAACCATTCATCCATATCCACTGGCATAGCATGTTGGATATTAACGATATCTGAATGATAGCCTTCTAATCTCAAAGATTGTTCTAACCATTCATACCAATTCGAGTGGGCGTCAGCACCTTGAGCATGAATTAAAACAATATTAGTCATGTTCTTCACCTCTTGCTTTTTCAAAAAGAAAATGACCTGAAATGTCAGTTCGAATGTATTGGAAACCGTCTCCTATCTTCTGTGCTCATCAAAAGATACTTAGCGATTAACAATCGTCATTAAAACTTAGGTTCAGGTCATCTTTCTTTTGTGTATTTCTCATACCTATAATATAAAATCCATCATATTATCTCATCGTCTTCAATAATAAGATTAATCCTATTTGATAAAAAGGTCAATCATTTTCATTACAATTCTAAAAATCATAAATCTTATTGTACAACTTCAGCTAATGATTCTGCAGCATCTTTACCTTGTTGAATACAATCCGGTAAACCAACTGCTTCAAAAGCTGCACCTGTAATACGTAAGTGCGGATACGTATGTTTAATATGGTCTTGAATACGTCTCACTTGTTGAATATGTCCGACATGATACTGCGGCATACTTTTTGGCATGCGATGTACAATTGAAAATTCCGGATCACCTTTAATATCCATCATTTGACTTAAATCACGACGCACTGTCGCAACAATTTGTTCATCATCCATTTCTTCTAAAATGTTATCGCCAGGTTTTCCTACATATGCACGTAATAAGACTTTACCTTCTGGTGTTGTAAACGGCCATTTTTTACTTGTCCACGTACACGCTGTGATGCGTGTATCAGAAGTTCTCGCAATCACAAAGCCAGTACCATCATACGTATTGACAACATCTTTTTCATCAAACGCTAATACAACCGTTGCTACAGAAGTACTTTCCATTGTTTTAAAGTAATCTAATGCTGGATCTTCCGAGAACCACTGCATAAATGTTTGATGCGGTACTGTTACTAAGACACCATCATAAAAATGTTTTTCACCGTTATAAACAACATTATAGCCTTTTTGGAACCCAATAATATCTTCTACTTTAGTTTGGTATCGAATCTCTGTGCCTTGTTTAATAATCGCTGTAGTTAACGCTTCGATAAAAGAAGATAAACCATGTCTGAATTGTTTAAATTGTCCTTTTGGTGCACCAGGATATAATTGTTTTTTACGTTGGCGTAATAACTTTTCATGACGCATCCCTTTAATTAAGCTGCCGAACTCCTCTTCTCTTTCTTTGAAATTCGGAAATGTGCTCATTAAACTCAACTTATCGATATCTGTTCCGTAAATACCACCCATTAAAGGTTCAATCAGATTTTCTAATACTTCGTCGCCTAAACGTTGTCTAAAGAAATCTCCTACTGAGATATCTCCATCCATTTCAATCGGCTTCTTAGTTAAATCCATAGCGGCGCGTAATTTACCTTTCAATGAAATTAATTGTGTTGTCATAAAAGGTTTTAAATCTGTCGGAATGCCCATGATTGAACCGCCAGGTATTGGATATAAACGATTGCGCGCATAGATATATGATTGTCCAGTTTGGTTAGTAATTAATTCATCACCTAAGCCCACTTCTGTCGCAAGGTCAGTCATAATAGTTTTGCGACCTAAATAAGATTCTGGTCCTAATTCAATAGTAAAACCATCTTTACGATACGTTTGGATTTTACCACCTGTGCGATTTGTTGCTTCAATAATTGTGACATCATATTCAGGATGTGCTTTTTTTAAATAATATGCTGCGGAAAGTCCTGTAATTCCTCCGCCAATGACTGCGATGTTCTTACTCATTTGCATCCTCTTCTTTCGTTGTTAAAACATAATATACTTCATCAGCCATAGCACCGATAAAGAGCGGATGTGTATTCGGCATAGGTGGACGATGATAAGTTGCTCCGACTTCGTCGCAGACCACTTTACATTCATAATCATTATCATAAAGTACTTCTAAATGATCACAAACAAAACCTACTGGTGTATAAATGAAATGTTCATAGCCGTATTCTGCTTTTAAACTTCTTGTTAAATCTTGTACATCCGGTCCGAGCCATGGTGTGCCTGTGTTACCTTCAGACTGCCAACCTCTCGCTGTGTGTTGTATATTTGATAGTTCTTCTAATAATCTCGTGTTGTCTTTTAATTGCTCTGGATATGGATCGTTTGATTCTAAAATCATCTTCTCTGGCAAACTATGTGCTGAAACAACTAAGACAGTACGGTCATGTTCTTCTTCAGGAATGTCTGAGAGTGTTTGATTAATTTGTTTCACCCAATATTGAATAAATTTCGGTTGTTGATAGAAACTGTTCACATGCGTCAATTTAATACCATGCGTTTCTGCTGCTTTCGCTGCACGTTTATTATATGAACCTACAGAGAAGTTAGAGAAATGCGGTGCTAATACTGTGGTTACCGCTTCTGTAATACCATCTTGATGCATACGTTCAACTGCATCTTCAATAAATGGATGGATGTGTTTTAAACCGACATACACTTTAAATTCAATATCTTTCTCTTTAAACATCAGATTTAATTGATCTTTCAATGCCTCCGCTTGTTCATCTGTAATTTTAGCTAATGGAGACATACCCCCAATAAATTCATAACGATCTTTTAGATTTTGAACCTCTTCTGGTGTCGGTTTTTTACCGTGACGTATATCTGTGTAATACGGCTCAATATCACTTTCTTGATATGGTGTACCGTATGCCATCACGAGTAGTCCAATAGTTCGAGTCATATGAAACCCTTCCTTTACCGTTCATTTTACATTTTTATTATTATCGTTTTGTATAATCATGGACATAATCAGCAATTTTTTTCAACGTTTCTGGTTTCACTTCTGGGAATACCCCATGTCCTAAGTTGAAAATATGTTTGCCGTAAGCCATACCTTGATCTAAGATTTCATCTAGGCGTGGTTGAATAACCTCCCAAGGTGCTAACAACAATGAAGGGTCTAAGTTACCTTGAATTGTTTTTGTAACCCCTGCATCAGCAGTATCTTTGATTGTTGTACGCCAATCAATACCTAATACATCAATTGGTAATGAATTCCATTCCTCAATTAAATGTGTCGCATTCACACCAAATAAAATAACAGGTACATCATGTTCTGCTTTAATACCTTTAATCAAGCGTTCCATATGTGGCTTAATATAATATCTGAAATCTGGTGCATTTAATGCGCCAATCCATGAATCAAAGATTTGAATCAACTCAGCACCCGCTTCAATTTGTGCATTCGCATATGTGATAGACATATCTACTAAATGATTCATTAACGCAAACCATGTCGCTTCATCACGATACATCATCGCTTTCGTGAAGTGATAGTTTTTAGATGGTCCGCCTTCTATCATATAGCTTGCTAAAGTAAACGGTGCGCCGACAAACCCGATTAAAGGTACATTTAATTTTTCTTCTGTTAACAATTTAATCGTATCTAACACGTAAGGCACATCGCGTTTTGGATCAATTTGTCCTAGCTTTTCAACATCTTGGATTGTTTTGATTGTGTTATCAATCACAGGACCGATACCAGATTTAATCTCTACATCTACACCAATCGGTTTTAATGGTGTCATGATATCTTTATATAAAATTGCTGCGTCTGTCTGATAATGGTCTACTGGTAAATGTGTTACATAAGCACACAACTCAGGTTGATGTGTAATTTCAAATAACGAATATTTCTCTTTTAAGGCACGATATTCAGGTTGAGAACGACCTGCTTGTCGCATAAACCATAACGGTGTATGTTCAACCTCTTCTCCCTTAATCATCTTTAAAATTGTATTATTTTTTTGATGCACCACAGTATCCTCCCACAATTATAATCATTCTAATCTATTCTAGCATATCCGTAGAATACTCGTATTTTGTTGTTTATAAATGTCATAAAAAAGACATAGCCAATCACAATCGTGTTAACTTTTTCTACGTTTTTACTTTCTTTAGTTGCAACATATTATATTATGACATAATTTGGTAAAATCCTCATTGGTTCCGTTTTCAAAAACTGACACTTTTCTTTCTTTTCTATATCATCTTGTACCACTAATACTATATAATGAGATTACTAGCCTTTTTAATTGCTAGAAACTTATTTTTATTCTTAGTAGAATAATACAAAAAGGAGGAACGTGCCATGAAATTATACGCATCCTATGGTACATTCGGATACCTTAACCAAATTCGATTAAACAACAAAGATCATGACTTATTTTTATTTTCAACAAATGATTCATCCGTGATTTTTGAAGAAACTGATGAACAAACTGTGTTGAAAGAACCACTAAAATATGAAGTACTTTCAAGCATTAACGAACTTGAAGAAGAATGCTTCTATGCAGTTGTCTTTATCCCTACTTCAGAAAATCATATGTATCAATTAGAAAAACGCTTAACATCATTATCTTTAAACTTAGATAAGTTTCCTGGATTCAAATGTTACCGTTTCTTAAAACCGCTTAAAGGAACAACTTACAAAATTTACTTCGGTTTTGCAGAACGCTCTAACTTTGAAGATTTCAAATCTTCTCAAGTCTATCAAGATAACTTCTCAAAAACAGCGTTATCTCAATTCTTCGGTTCTAGCGGCCAACATTCAAGCTACTTTGAACGTTACCTCTATCCGGTGGATAAAGATTAAGCAAATGTATTTAAAAACAAAACAACGTCCATTAGCTTAAATGCTAATGAGACGTTGTTTTTATCTGTTTAAATTTAATCTTTTAATAAAGCTTCTTGGTATTTCAATTTCTTGATAATATTTCTGATTGTCAGCCAACCTACTATAAAGAATAATAATGCCAAATAAAAATGTGTCGGGAATAGGATAGCATAAGTTAAGAACAGTATTACACCAATACCAAACATAATATGATATAAAAACTGACCATAACCTTGGATCACTCTATCTTCAGGCACAGGCCAAACTTGCGGCCATAATCCATAGGCTTGTTGTGTATAGAACTGTGCTGTTTGAAGCAAAATAATATACATAAACAACGCACCGACAATTAATGAAATCCATTGATTGGACAGCCAAATCATTAATACGAGTGCAATTACGACTAATCGTAAAATGATGTTAAAAGCATCTTTACCTCTTAAAAAGCTACGTTTAAATAAAAATAAATACATATGTTTTGCGTTATATTGACTTGTACGTGGTCTTGGCAGTAAGAAATCCAGATAACGACGACGTACTGCCGCTGAACGCAGGTGTTTAACATCTGTGAACATATTGACGAATTTATAATAATTCATATGATGTTGTTGCTCAATCGCTACCAATGTTTCCCATGGCAACAAACGTTTCGCATTACTTTTCTTTAATACAATAATCCATACGATAAATAGTATAACAAGAAAGATACCAAACCATAGGTGTGCACCTAAAAAAATGGCATATGTGATTGTGAACAACAGCCATTGTACAACTTGCATAATCCATAAAGGTCTTTTTGCCTGCATCCATTCTAGTTTAGCTATCAACCCTAGATAGGGATAAATTAAAGCGGCTACTGCAAATAATACGAAGTATAGTAAATTGCCTTGTTCAAGTCGATTAAATAATGGAAATAGTACAATTAATGCAACCACTTGCAAAGTGACTCTATTTAAATAACTATAGAAAATACTATAATTCAAATAACTGCGCATATGCCGTTCGAATGGTAATAAGAACAAGCGGTCTGCCTCTTTGAATAATGTTCTTAATGGAAATATCGATATTACAGCAACCGCAATACTTGCTAATAATGCGTAAGGTATTCCATTTGGAATATGTTTAAGCCAGTTACCGTATCCTAATATAAATGCACCAAATAATATCAATAGAAATACTGAGAAGTGCCCATTAAAAATGAATTTATTGTAATAGGCTTTTTCCTTACTGATTGCTGTTCTTCTTTGGTTAAATAATTCTATTGCACGATGGTCTGTCATACGTTTTGACCACCTTGTGTCACATGAATATAGATTTCATCTAATGTTTTATCATGTAGACCTGTTTGTGCTCTAAGTTCATCCAAATTACCAAAGGCTACAATGCGGCCTTCATCAAGGATGATGAAGCGGTCGCAGTATCGTTCAGCTGTTGCTAAGATATGCGTACTCATTAACACTGTACGCCCTTCATTTTTCTTCTCTACCATTAAATCCAACATAGATTGAATACCAAGCGGATCCAAACCTAGAAATGGTTCATCGATAATATAAAGTTCAGGATTAACGATAAAGGCGCAAATAATCATAACTTTTTGTTTCATCCCTTTAGAAAAATGACTTGGGAAAACTTGGAGTTCCTTTTCTAAACGAAATGTTTTTAATAATGGCATAGCACGATCCATTGCGGTCTGTTTATCAATACCATAAGCCATAGCTGTCATATCGATATGTTCTTGTAACGTCAGTTCTTCATAGATGACAGGTGCTTCAGGAATATATGATAATTTATGTCTATAAGTTTCAATATCTTCTTTAATGTTGGTACCTGAAATTGAAAGTTCACCTGCTGCAGGTGTTAATAGACCGAGCATATGCTTAATTGTCGTACTCTTCCCTGCTCCATTAAGACCGATTAAACCTACAATTTCACCATTTTTTAATTCAAAACTAATATCTTGAATCACAGGTTTCTTACCATAACCACCTGTGAGATGTTCTACTTTAACAGTCATATTCATAACCTCCAACTGTTCTTTATTGTACCAAAAAGCACGTATTAACTCATAGAGAAATCATTCGTGACATGACGTTTAAAGGCGGGTAATGCTATAATGGACTTTAAGTAAACCTTTTAAGGAGTGAATTGTGATGTCAGAAACAATTTTCAGCAAAATCATTGATGGTGAAATTCCAAGTTATAAAGTTTATGAAGATGATTACGTTTATGCATTTTTAGATATTTCACAAGTAACGAAAGGTCACACTTTACTTGTACCTAAGAAAGCATCACCTAACATTTTCGAAACAGATCCAGAAACTATGCAGCATATCGGTGCAGCGATGCCAAAAATTGCGAACGCAATCAAAAAAGCATTTAATCCAGATGGCTTAAACATCATTCAAAACAATGGTGAATTTGCAGACCAATCTGTATTCCATTTACACTTCCACTTCTTACCAAGATACGAAAATGACGTGGATGGCTTCGGTTATAAATGGATTACACACGAAGAAGAATTAGGCGATGAAGCAAAAGCTAAAATTGCAGAAGAGATTCAAGCACAATTTGAATGATTACCGAAATTTCGGGTAATAACATACTATATCTAATTTCAACATCTTTAAATAAGGAGACTAACCTATGAAAGTAATTCGTATTTTAGGTGGATTAGTTGCTGGTACTGCTGCTGGACTTGCAGTCACTGCTTTTAATAAAAATAGTTCTAAAGCAGGTCAAACAGAGTTTGACGACAGCACACAAGCAATTAAACAACAATCATCAAATATTTCTAACTATGTTAATCAAATCAAAGATGGTACACAAGAAGTTAAAACCATTGTAGATGAAGTTAAAACTTTGATTAGCGACTTTATGAAAGATATTCAACCAAATATCAATCATATCCAAGAAAATATTCAAGATATCCAAAAACGCGGTGAAGTTATTGGTGAAACGGTACAAGGTATTACGAAAAGCCCTGATAAGAAAAACATCACACCGTATACACCAAAACAACAACCTATTGGTAAAGACCACCGAGAAACAGTACAACAAAATCAAACAGCTGCAGTTGAACCTAAAAAGAAATCAGTGGATACTGAAGCTGAATAATACCGAATTAAGATCAGAACAAATGCCAATTTGTTCTGATTTTTTTATAAATCTTAATCGTCTTGAACGTGCGATATTACAGCATTCTCCCCTCCTTCAGACATCACTCTTTAACTTCCATAAACTTCCTTATAAATAATACTTGACTCTTTTGTAAGAAAGATAGATAATACCTAAGTATTGATAAGAACTTAGAAAAATTATTCCTAAAAAAATGAACAAACAAATAAATAATGCGAGGAGGTATCGTGATGTTTTTATGCTCACGTCAAATTGATATTAATACAAGATTTGGCTTACCACGTATCTTTTTTATTGCAGTCGTAACAACTATTATCACATTTTTAATCAGCTATGAAGTATTGATATTTTTATCCAATAAAGAGATTACAGACCGGTACTTTTTCGTGTTTCTAATAGCGGTGTTATTGCTTTATCCAATTCATAAACTCATTCATCTGATTGTGTTAGCACCCTACTACAAACACTTTAAAAAGAAACGTCTAACTAAACGGCCTTGGATACCTTTATATAACTTATATGTCAGTACGCCAGTCAATAAATACTTATTCTGTTTATGCTTAATTGCGCCAGTGATTGTGATTACTGCAGTTAGTATTTATATGGCAACATTAATGCCGCAGTACGGTCATTACTTTATGTTCCTACTGTCATTGAACGCTGGTTTCTCAGTAATGGACTTTATGTATTTAAAATTGATTTTATTCTCGAATGAAGGCAGATACATTGAAGAACATTGCACAGGTTTTAACATCTTAAATAAATATGATATGCCTTTAGACACAAATTTTAATTAAGATTCAAACAGCACCTTGAACATGTATTTTCATGTTTGAGGTGCTTTTATTTTCTCATTATTTAATACTTTAGTCTGAAGACAACAGTAATGAATTTGTATCAGATTCATATTATGGTATATTAACATTGTTATATTTAGAAAAAGGAGACTGCGTTATGAAATCATTTAAAAAAGTTATGATTCCAATTACAGCAAGTGCAGTGCTATTAGGCGCGTGCGGGAATCATGCAACAGATTCTAAAGAAAACGTCTTAATATCTTCTAAAGCTGGAGATGTTAAAGTAGAAGATGTCATGAAAAAAATTGGTAAAGAACAAATCGCTAATAGTTCTTTTGAAATTTTGTTAGGCAAATTACTAGAGAAAAAATATGCTGACAAAGTTGATGATAAAGAAATAGATAAACAAATCAAAGATGAACAAAAACAATATGGCGGTAAAGACCAATTTGAAAGTGCTCTAAAACAACAAGGCATGACACTTAAAGATTATAAAGAACAAAAGAAATTACAAGCTTACCAAAAACAAATGTTGATGGACAAAGTTAAAGTGTCTGACAAAGAGCTCAAAGAAGATACTAAAAAAGCTTCTCATATCTTAATCAAAGTTAAATCTGATGATAAAGATAAAGAAGGATTAAGCGACAAAGAAGCGAAAGAGAAAGCAGAAAAAATCCAAAAAGAAGTGAAGAAAAATCCTGATAAATTCTCAGAAATCGCTAAAAAAGAATCTATGGATGAAGCAAGTGCTAAAAAAGGCGGCAGCTTAGATTATGTTATTAAAGGTCAAATGGTTAAGCCTTTCGATAAAGCATTGTTCAAATTGAAAGATGGCGAAATCTCAGATGTTGTTAAATCAGATTATGGTTATCATATCATCAAAGCAGATCAACCTACTGACTTCTCTTCTGAAAAAGATAAATTGAAATCACAAATTATCCAAAATAAAGTACAAAAAGATCCTAAGATTTTAGTGGAAGCATACAAAGATCTACTCAAAGAATTTAATGTCGACTTCAAAGATAGAGATATTAAAAAAGCAGTCGAAGACTCTATCTTAAACCCTGACAAATTAAAACAACAATCTCAAGGCGGCGAAGGTATGCAAACACCTTAATACGCCTTAAAGCTAAAAGAAAGCTGAATTCCATGCGGAATTCAGCTTTTATTATTGAGAGATAGTTTAATCTAGACTCTCTGGATTATAAAATTGTCTGTTCTCCATTGCGAATAAACGCTCAGTGAACTGCCCTTTTCTCGCTTTCTTGAAGGCTTTTTCAAACATATTCATTCTAGCATCGATATTATCAATATATGTTAAAATTTCAGCTTCTTTCAGCATCGGTAATTTAGGTGAACCATATTCAAGCTTACCGTGATGAGATAAAATCATATGTTTTAACAACATCACTTCTTCACCTTCTATACCTAACTCTTCTGCAGCTTTAGTCACTTCTTCACTCGCGATAGAGATATGCCCTAATAAATTTCCTTCAACCGTATAAGACGTTGCAACCGGTCCGCTTAACTCTTTAACTTTACCGATATCATGTAAAATCACGCCACTATATAGTAAACTTTTATTTAACATCGGATAAATGTCGCATAAACTTTTAGCTATCTTCAGCATAGTTAATACATGATAACTTAAACCACTCGCAAAGTTGTGATGAAAGGAACTTGCAGCTGGAAAAACATAAAACGTATCATGGTGTTTTTTCAACAAATGTCTTGTGAGACGTTGAAGTTTACTATTTTCGATTTCCAGTAAAAAGTAATCAATTTGTTCTTTTATTTGATCTGGTGTTAATGGCGCACCGTCAATAAAGTCTTGTGCTGATAATCCATCAGTAGGCTCAGCTAATTTAAATTGATTTACTTTCATTTGTTTACGCCCACGGTAATTAATTACATCACCTTTTGCGTGAATAATTGTTTCTGGTTTAAGGACTTCCATATCTTGCTTTGTCACTGTCCACACTTTAGCTTCAATTTCACCGCTTTTATCTTGTAAATACAAAGTCATGTAATCTTTACCTTGCGCAGTAACACCCTGTGCAGCACGATGAATCAAGAAAAAATGATCCACCGAATCGCCAGGTTGAAGCTTTTCTACATTTCTCATTTTTTGCCTCCTTCTTCTAATTTCTCTAGTACAACTGTTTGTTTAGTTGGAATGTTAGTATCTTTTGAACAAGTAAAGTATAAAATTTGATATTCTCTTGATAAAGTTTTCAAGTAATCTATCATAGCAGCTTTACGATGTTTATCAAAATGCACGAAAGCATCGTCTATAATAATCGGCATTGAATAATAAGGTTTTAAGATTTTGATTAAGCTTAAACGCAATGCAATGTATAACGCTTCTTTCGTCGATTGACTGATTTCATTCGGTTGATACATTTGACCATTACGATGCTTAACTCTGACATCCTCATTTTCATATGTGACTTGCGTATAATTATCATGCGTCAATTGTTTGAAAATCTCAGTTGCTTCATCAATAACTTGAGGTAAACGTTTATCTTTAATTTGTTTGATGTGTGCATCTACTAAAGCTTGTAAATAGCTGAGACTCGCCCAATCTTTCGCATTTTCATTCATTTGGTTTCTAAGCATATAATAACGATGACGCAATTGTGTTAAGGTATCATCTGTTTCCATATGCTTAATTTGTGCAGTTAAATCACTGACTTCTGATTGCAATGTCAGATACTTATCGTTATATTCATCAACTTGAGAAGCTAATCGATTATTTTCTTCTTCTAGTTGAACTTTCGTTTTATCACTTAAATCAGACGCTTCATCATACATCATGTTTTGATTTTCTAGATATTTATTAAGATCTTGATATCTGTTGTGGTTATCTTTATAAGTCACATAACGATGATGGTAACGGTAGTACGCTTCTTCGTCTCCAACTTTCACAAAGTCAAATAAACTGTTAATTGATTGGTTATGCTCTTCTAAGCGCTCATTCAATTGTTTTAATTCATTGTTTAATAGTTGGATATCTTCGTTATTGCGTGTCCATCTTGTTTGGTTTTCTTCTGCTTGTTTCAACCAACGATTTGTATCATGGAATAATGCAGCTGGTTTAAAATCATTAATTTGATTTTTTGTGACTGCTTGCGCGTGATTATAGAAATTATCAATTTCTGATTTTAATGCAGCATGCTGTTCTTGTAATTCAGTTACACGTTGTTTTAAAGATTGAATACGTTCAATCGTTTTAATACCATCAATTAATAAATCATCAGACATTTTTTCTGAAACAAATAAATCCGCTTTGACTTCCTGAATATTTTGATCATACTGTTCATGGCTTTGTTGTGCTTCTGCCAATTTATCTCCAGTTAATTCAATTTTAGAATTCAAGATTCCAATAGCTTTGTCTACACTATGATGTTGATTTCTCAAACGTGTTTGATCATCTAAATCAAAATCTAAGTCATATTTTTCTTCAAGTGCTGCGTTTTCTTGTTCTAATTGTGAAATTTCATTAGAGAATGTTTCGCTATGACCTATTTCTGACGACTTGAATAAAATTGCTCCAATCACAAAGCCTACCGCAGCAACAGCGAAGATAATCGCAAATAACAGTGCTTGCGTCACAAATGAGAAGACTGCTAAACCTGCACTCACAATCGCTAATACAATAAAGATAATCCTTGTTGTTTTTTGTTTACGATTTCTTTCAGCCTGTTCTGAATCAAAAGCCTCTTTCATTTTTTGATAAAGATTTTTCTTTTCATTTAATTCAATAGACTTTTGATTATATTCTTTTTTCTTTTTAAACACTTCGTCTGATACGAGCGCATCTTCAACTTGTTGTTTTTCTTCTTCGTTATTTGCTTGTTCAATTTGCTGTTCTTCTAAAG
>NZ_PZGG01000047.1 GCF_003043455.1 Staphylococcus simulans
ATATTAGGAAATTAGCAGCTCTACGAGCTGAAAATTTCTTGGACAAAATAAAAAAGGAACGATTTTCATTTTTATATGTGAAAATCGTCCTTTTTATTAGGTTCCAGAACAATTATGTCCCGGCCCCTTCTTTATTTTATAATTATTTATTGTTTCTAGAACGCATAATCTGACGTACGATTCGTGTGACCAAGCGCACAATTTGTCTCACTTGTCTTTGGTTAATTTTAGCCATAATCTACCTCCAATTTTTGGTAAGTATAACATGGTCCTAACACTAGACAAATTGATAACTATTTATTTTCGAAATAGTTGTGTTTTTTGAGGAACCTCTCTGCTACAACAGCTGGTTCTTGCTGTTTGCCGTCAGCTTGATAATTTAATTCTTGCATTGTTTTCGTAGAGACCTTGCCTTGAAGTTTTTCTAATGAATGTTTAATTTTAGGATTCTTTCTTAAGAAGTCGTTCGTCGCAAGCGGACTTGCGTCATAAGGCGGAAAGAATTTACGATCATCTTTTAATACTTTCAAGTTATAAGCTGAAATACGACCATCTGTAGTATACCCTAGAGCCACATCTAATTTATTATTTTTTAAAGCATCGTACACTAAACCAATTTGCATAGGTCGGATACTTTTAAATTTGAATCCATAGGCTTTAGTGAAAGCCGGATAACCATCGCCAGCACGTTTAATCCAAGTAGAATCTGTGCCTAAACGTAACTCGTCTTTATGTTTCTTTAAATCCGAAACTGTTTCAAGATGATATTTGTCAGCCACTTCTTGCGTCACCATAAATGCGAAAGTATTTTCAAAGCCATACGTATCAAAGAACGTTTGATCATATTGTTTCGTAAAGCCTTTTTGAACCACATCCATAGCCTTCTTGGTATCAGTAATCGGTTGTTGATTTAATGCCCCTACTAAATCAGTTCCTGTATAACGTGTAGAAGAAATTTGCGCATCTCCATTCATTAAGGCGTTATGTTGAATAGTAGCTGATCCTAAGTTGTTAATAATGGTCGGTTTTACTTTTCCTTTTGTATCATGTTCGATTTGTAGACGAATCATATGTGCCATAATTTGCGATTCACTTGTCGCAAGTGCAGTAATTTTAACATTTTTACCTGGACCGCCATCTAAACCAGGTAATCCACATCCCGTAAGTATCAGTAGACTTCCTAAAACTAGCCCTATTAAGTACTTAAACTTTTTCATTACAACCCCCACATTAATTTCTTTAATAATCATTTTGTTTTTACAATTAACTATCACACATTATAACACATACAATTTTTGTACCTGTCATATTATTTCTACCCATACTTCAGTCTCACCTCACACAAACGTTAGACTAACCCATATCCTGCATTCCCTCTTCTCACAACGTTCTTCATCACTTAATTGATCTAGACACACTCCCTCTTTTAAATTTAAAAGTTATAAATTGATAGTTGATTTTTATTGCATTTTATCTATATACTCATTACATAAAGAGAAAGAGGAGTTTAAAATTATGAAAGTTTATTGGGATTTAGGTTTAGAATTCTTAAGTCAGTTATTTACGGGTAAACTTCCGACCGTCTTTATTATCTTGGCTGTTGTTTCGATACTATTGAATTTTGTCATTGAATATATTTATGAACGCTTTGAGAAGCCAGAAAAAAATATGATCCACTCATTTTTGGCGCTCCTTATTGGAGAAGTAATTGGCTTCATTATTTTTATTTTTGCGTTTATCTCTGCGATAAAGTTTTTAGATTCAGTTACACTTTCAAAGTTAACTGATACGTCTGCGATAGCTTTAGGAGAAATAACACTCGTTAGTTATGTCGTTTTTAGTGCGTTATCTTTGCCCTCTTTATTAATTCAATTTGTTGAATCTAATATTGGAAAGCTCTTAAACATTGTGGGGCAGGTCATTATTGGCGGGTTAGTTTATTATGTGTTGTTTGAAACCTTGCCGATGCCTATAACTTTTGATCTTCTATATACAGTTGTCGCATTATTGATTGTGATGATCTTAAATATCGTTTTATGGTCGATTTCTATCAGTACACTGAAAGATGAAAAAGCGACAGATTAATTAATGGTCATTGTTTTGTATTATTGTTTATCTCATTCTTTTAGCTATGTTGTTTCATCTTTTCTCTTCTTTAATCGATACAGGTTCTATGTTAGGATTGTATCTTGTAAGTGTATAAGCAATTGTTGTCTTTTTTCGCAACCCTTTTTAAGTGGTTGCTTTTTCAATGACTTCGATATGATGCTTAATTATTTTCAATAAAAGAGAGAAAGGCAGAGAAAAATGAAAATAAAATACATACTGTTATTGACATTATCTACAGTACTGCTTGCAGGTTGTGATTATTCGAAGAGTGAAAACCGCAATGGTTTCTTCTTTAATACTTTCGCAAAACCGATGGACGATTTACTACATTGGCTCGGTCATAATTTAAATGACAACTATGGTCTCGCAATCATCGTTATTGTATTAGCCATTCGTTTAGTAATGTTGCCATTTATGTTAAGTCAAACTAAAAATGGTCAAATCATGCGTAAGGTTATGGATATTGCGAAACCTGAAATGAAGGAAGTACAAGAGAAAGTTAAACGTGCACGTACACAAGAAGAGAAAATGGAAGCACAACAAGAATTAATGGCTGTTTATAAAAAGTATGACATGAATCCAATGAAGAGTATGCTTGGCTGTCTGCCAATCTTAATTCAAATGCCTGTGCTCTTTGGTTTATATGTCTCATTAAAATGGCCATCACATGGCGGTATTACAGAACATCCACATTTCTTATGGTTCAAACTGACTGAACCAGATATTTGGATTACACTTATCGCCGGTGTTCTTTACTTCTTACAATCACTTGTCAGCATTGAAAATATGCCGAAAGAACAACGTCAAATGGGTTATATGATGATGATTGTTTCACCTATCTTCATCATTTATATTTCATTCACTTCAGCAGCGGCATTAGGTCTTTATTGGTCAGTCAGTGCCATCTTTATGATTGTTCAAATGTTCTTTGCGAACAGATACTACAGTAAAGTTGCGGATGCAGAAGTAGCACGTATTAAACGTGAACAAGAAAAGAAAGAAGATAAACCTAAAAACACGAAAGTGGTTTCTAAGAAGAATAAGAAAAAATAAACATAATAAATCAGCCCGGGAAGTTATTTCCTGGGCTATATTTATATAACAAAAAGAACGTTTCTATCCGCAGTAGAAACGTTCTTTTTGATAAGTTTAGAAGAATCTAAGCAAGACGATACCTATAAAGATACATATGATACCTAAAACCTTACGCACATTAATTCTATTTTTCTTCGCTCCTAATATACCAAAGTGATCAATAATGACACCCATTAACATCTGACCCAGCATTCCGACAATGGTCGTCAATGCAGCCCCTAAATGTGGCATTAAAACGATATTCGCTGTGACAAATACCACACCAAGTACACCGCCGATAAAGTGAATCGGCTTGATTTTACCTACTTCTGGTTCATAAGTTGACAACTTAAAAGAGCGATGCACAAAGGCTGTAATGATAATTAAACCGATAGCCCCCATCGCAAATGAAATGAGTGAGGCAAATAACGAACTATGTACTTGTTGACCAAGTTGGCTATTGATGGCAGTTTGAATCGGCGGCGCAAATCCAAAGACAAATCCTATAATTAGCCAAGGTAATACTCTATTAGCTTTCTCCTCTTTTGGTTGGTTTTTGACATAGTTCATTACTATTATGCCTATGAATAACAGTAATACACCAACTAGCTTTAAGAATGTGAAAGGTTCTGTTTTAGCACCTAACCAACCAAAAGTATCAATCATGACACCCATAATAATTTGGCCAGCAATCGTGATAATAACAGTCAGTGAAGCACCTAATCTTGGGAATAGCAGTAAATTCCCAGTTAAGAATAAAACGCCTAATAGTCCTCCGACGAACCAAGTATAATTAAAAGATTGTGCCGAGAAGAAACTTGGTGTGAAATGTCCAGGCGAGATAATCAAGTTCACAATTAATAAAAATAGAGCGCCGACTGAAAATGAAATCGCTGAAGAATAAAATGATGAATGTGTATAGCGTATAAGTTTTGTATTAATAGAGGTTTGTACAGGAACCACCATTCCTGCCACTAAACCGAGCAAAAATAAAAACAGCATGTGCGCCCTTCTTTCCTACAATGATTAAAACAGTATAGCATACCTAGAATCTATTAGAAATCTCTGTTTTAAATCTTCAAACCAGTTATTAAGTCAGCAATAAAAAAGCTGCCAATGCGGCAGCTCCCAATCTTTCTTCTTATTTACGTACTAATGCTAAAATACCTGCAACAAGAATTAAAATTCCTGATAAAACTCCGAATAAACCAATGAAAATAAAGTTAAGTACGCCGCCTATAACAAGTAAAACACCCATTAAGACACGCTTTTTATTAATAATACAACTAACGATAAGTGTCACAATACATACTAAAATAACTGCTACGCCTAAACCAAAAACACTTTCGCTACCAGTATTACCTACAGCATCATTAACCCCTGCTACCATAATTGCGAAAATACCACCAATAATCCCAAATACACTACCTAAAATACCTAAAATCATTTCTGCTACACGGCTTGTTTGTCTTGCAAATTTCGCTTCTTCCATATTTGTCCACCTTTTTAATTTTTTATAAAATAATAATACCTCTTACCTGTTCTGTTGTCATGGTTTAATTCATTACTTTTGTTATTTTTTAATTCTTATCAAGACAAGAAGAAACTCGTTTCTAAAACCTAAAAAACACTAGCCATAATAATCAAAGCTATTGCACAAATAATCGCCATTCCAGCAAAATAACGACTCTTTTTATAATCACCTTTTTTCTTACCTTTGCTTATAACTTTATAAACTTCAGACCCGCAAATCACTAACGCTGAAATTCCAAATACAATAAAACCTATCCCAAATACATAACCTAAAATATCTAAAACCATAACTTCTAACCTCCATAAACTTATTTACACTAAGGTTAACAAAGAAAAGAAGTGTCAAAACTAACAATATTGTTATACTCAAGGTTGCCTTATTCCAATTGCTTTATTGACAACGAGCCTCTAAACCCTTAATAATCACATACCAAAACACTTATTGTTTTTTATCTTTTTCAGGAAAAAACAAAGCTAAAACAAACACAACAAAACCAATTAGAAAACCTAAAACAATAAAACCATTTAAAGCATTATCATTAAAAATTTTAACTATACCGAAGTTCCCTAAATACTCCCAAATCCTATGATTTCCATAATTTAAGTTTGAAAAATTTAGAATTAAAGCAACTATAACCGTTAAAACAAATACATATAAACCTTCTTTAACAGCTTTAATAATTGTCTTTTTCATACAAACCACCTTTACTCATTTACTATTTTTAAATCAATTTATATGATACACTATCGATTAATTTTCTTAAAATCGTTTCCAAATCTCATTATTATGTTAATATCAAACTATGGAATGTAAAAACACAATTGGGTTGGTAGTCCCAATGCTAAATATAAATTTTTGTTAGTAACCTTCCTTCTCAGGTCGTCCATCATTTCATGAAAAAACAGAGGAGGGACAACATGAAACTTACAATTTTTCATATACTTTTTAACAAATTTTATCATAATGATTTTTACTTTACAGTTCAGTTTTCCATCGTTATAATCTAGTTAATTCCCGTAAGGGCTCACTTATACGTTCTGTCCGAACGTGTGCTGAGACCGCAATCGACCTTCATCGATTTTTTATTTTAAATTCAAAGAAACGGCTTGAGATATTCCGAGCAGTTACAAAAATTAATTTGTGTTGAATATTGCTACTACATTTTTAAAAGTGATGTAGATTTATAGCCCATAACTTTTTTGAATTTCATCGACGATACGTCGTCGAAGGAAAAATAAATAGACCGTACGAAAGAAAAAAGCCAATCCAATTTATTTGGGTTGGCTTTTTTAATGCCCTTATTTTTAATTTTAAGGGGCATTTTGAAGTTCCTTAAGATATTAGCTTTTGTATCCAAAATTCTTTGTTAGCTCTTAAAACTCAAATGAGAGCTAAATAAATATATCATGATTCCAAATTGCAGTAATTGAATAAGCTTTTTCTTCTTCCTCTGTTATTTTTTCATCTTCATTCGTGTGAATTAAATTACCTTGTTCTAAATCACTCACAATTTCTGTATCTTTTTCTTTGTTTCTTGTTAAATAATCTGATGACTTCACTGAGTATTTTGATGTCTCTTTGATTGCTGCTTGTATATCTGAATCGCCTTTTTTGTTTGGCTTGATCACTTTAATATTTGCTACAGGTTTATAGTTGACCTTAAGTGCTTTTTGTTATAACTTAACCCATTCTTCTTATGAAATATAATTATCTTTATTCTTAAAGTAACTGTTTTCAACACATAACAAAGCATGCATATGCTGATTATAACTGCATTATTTACGTAATAACGCTAATACACCCGCGGCTAAGATTAAAATACCTGCGATGATT
Organism: Staphylococcus simulans; assembly: GCF_003043455.1. Taxonomy (GTDB): domain Bacteria; phylum Bacillota; class Bacilli; order Staphylococcales; family Staphylococcaceae; genus Staphylococcus; species Staphylococcus simulans_A. Next base: position 6,551 of record NZ_PZGG01000047.1, read on the forward strand.
CCATAGATACCAATTAAGAAAAAGTCTAGGACACCTGCGATAATAAGCAAGATACTCATCAAGACGCGTTTTCTCTTAATTAAACAGCTGATTACAAATGTCGCAATACTCATAAAGATAACGATAATACCTAACGTATAGATATCGCTACTCCCAGCATTTCCGACAGCTTCATTCGCACTTGCGACCATTAATGTAGAAATTCCACCAATAATCCCAAATATACTGCCGACAATACCTAATACAATTTCTGCGATACGGTTCCTAGGTTTTTCATATCTTAATTCTTCCATTTTTCAACTCACCTTTAAAACTAAAATTTATTTCTTTCTACTCTTCTAACATAGCTTTATTTGCTTCTTCTTGACGTTGAAGTTCTGCATCTAACTTTGCTTGTTCTTGTGCCTCACGTGCTGCTTGTTCTTCTTGACGTTGCATCTCTGCTTCATAGGCACGTTGATCTGCTTCTTCTTGTTTTTGTCTTTGTGCTTCTTCACGTGCATCTATTTCATCTTGGCGTCTCATTTCTGCTTCGAATTCTTTATCGATACGGTCTTGGTTCTTTTGCCATTCCGCATCTTCACGCTCAAGTTGCTTTTGATATTCTTTATCCCATTCTGCTTCTAATTCATCATAAAGTTTATCAATACGTGCTGCTAGGTCGTTGTATTCTTTATTTGTGACACCACGTGTGACGTGGTTCATTCTTTCTCCATCTGTTAATGCGTTATATTCATCTACTAACGCATTGTATTCTTCTGCTGTGTATGGATAATCCTCGCTATCGTCTTCAGCTTTTGTTTTATCTTTCTTCGTATCTGATTGGCTGTCAGCTTCATTATAACTGCCATCTTTAATCATTGCTTGATGAAGGTTCCATTTCGCTTTAACATTTGCAGTTTTAAAATACGTGTCCATTTCTAAGGTATAGACTTTGGCTTCTGGAACATCAAATGTTAAAGTGCCTGTCGCAGTTTTACCTTGGTTTAATTGATGAGAGAAAATACCGTCTGTACCATCTCCGCCAATCCAATCTGGATAAGTTTCTCCTCTGACGTTCATTGTAAATGCGCTAGAATCTACAAGTACTTGATCGCTGTTATTTTTTTTAAATTTCAATGTTACTTTTAATACTTTACCGTTATTTGGTGCTTCATAATCTTCAAAATCATTTACATATTCAGCTTTAACTACACGAATATCTACACCGTCAGCGTCAACGATTTGTCCAACCCTGAATGTTTTCATTTCTTCTGTTGCTTTACCTCTTGCCTCTGTACCTTCTGTCTTTTCTTCAGACTTTGCGCCACTGCAGGCAGCTAATAAAAATAATACACTAATCATCAAAAACCAAAGTCTTTTCATCTATCTCTCTCCGCCCTGTATTTAGTTGTAAAACGACGACTTTTCAATGCATTTACCATCAAATTGTCTTTATAGCAATATTTTATAATACTTTTAAGTAAAAGCAATCTTTTTCCGAATATTTATGAAGATTTGATGAATATTTTTTTATTCCTACTTTAGAATAGCGGTAATTCTAATTAAATCTATGTATAAATATTAAAAAAGCCGCCATAGGCAGCTTTTTCAATTATTGCGAATCATCTTGAGATTGATTATTTGTATTTTGTTGCTTCTGTGCTTCTGCTTCGCGTGCAGCTTGTTCGTTTTGACGTTTTACTTGAGCTTCATAAGCACGTTGTTCAGCTTCTTCTTGTTTACGGCGTTGTGCTTCTTCACGCGCATTGACTTCATCTTGGCGTTTCATCTCTGCTTCAAACTCTTTATTAATACGGTCTTGATTTTTTTGCCATTCAGCCTCTTCTTCTTTTACTGCTTTTTGATAGGCTGCATCAAGTTCTTCTCCATAATCTTCTAGAAGTTTGTCTACACGATCAGCTAAATCGTTGTATTCTTTGTTCGTTACCCCACGTGTAACATGATTCATGCGTTCACCTTTTGTGAAAGCATTGTATAAATCAACTAACGCATTATACTCATCTGCAGAATAAGGATAGTCTTTTTCTTTAGATGACTTTTTAGGACTCTTCTCTTTTTTATCAGATGTTGCTGCTTTATTTGTATCGTCTTGGCTCTCACCTTTTTTAATCATTGCTTGGTGGATGTTCCATTTACCTTTAACATTTTTCTTTTTAAACTGAGCATCCATTTCCAAGGTATAGACTTTAGCATCTGGTACATCGAATGTCACAGTTTCTACAGCCGTTTTTCCATGACTGAGTTGATGCGTGAAGCTTCCTTCTGAATGATTGCCGCCGACCCAATCTGGATATGTTTCTCCTCTAATCATCATCGCAAATGCGCTAGAATCTACAACAACTTTTGGTTTATTATTATTTTTAAATTTCAAGGTAACTTGTAATGCTTTTCCATTCTTTGGTGCATCAATATCACTATAGTTATTGATGTATTCTGCTTTGATAACTTGAACATCTACGCCATCGGCGTCTACAATCTGTCCAATTTTGAATGTCTGCATTTGATCAGTGGCTTTACCTTTTTTAATCGTTTCGTCTGATTGATCGTGTGATTTCAAACCGAAACAGCCCGCTAATAAAAATAATGCACTGATTACAATTAACCAAAGTTTATTCATTGATATCTCTCCGCTCTGTCTTAGTTGTAAGTCTCATAGATGTCTAATGGAGACATTTATTTTCTTATATAACACTATCTTATATTACTTTTAACCAAAATCAATCTATTTTTAAGTTTTTGTTAAGCTCATGTGAAATATTTTTTGTACCCACGTTAAAAAGGTTGAAAATATAGGTTTTTATCGTGATTAACTCTATTAATTTTTGTTGATTTTGAACAAAAAAGGGTTAACTTACACGGAATAGGTAATACAAATAAAAGTGAGTCATATATTCATACAAATAAATGAATATTTTTCTTTTTGTTATCACTAATAATGCACATTTAAAGATACCTTATGCATAACGTTAACTTCTCAGACAAATTTAAAGTTATAACTAAATAATTGTGCAAAATTTCATTGACGAAACCAATAGAAAGCGTTTACAATTAATGTGAAATCAATCACATAGAGGAGTTGTATTAGAATGCAAAACTTAAGAAATAGACATTTCCTAACATTATTAGATTTTTCACAGAAAGAGATGGAGTTCTTACTGAACTTATCAGAAGATTTAAAACGCGCGAAATACGCTGGTATTGAGCGACAAACACTTAAAGGAAAAAACATTGCATTAATTTTCGAAAAAGACTCAACTCGTACTCGTTGCGCATTTGAAGTTGCGGCAGCTGACCAAGGTGCAAGCACAACTTACCTTGGACCAACTGGTTCTCAAATGGGCAAAAAAGAAACAGCAGCAGATACAGCACGCGTTTTAGGCGGCATGTATGACGGCATCGAATATCGCGGATTCTCACAACGTACTGTTGAAACATTAGCAGAAGAATCAGGCGTGCCGGTATGGAACGGTTTAACTGACGAAGATCACCCAACACAAGTCTTAGCTGACTTCTTAACAGCTAAAGAAGTGTTGAAAAAACCTTATCACGAAATCAACTTCACTTACGTAGGTGACGGTCGCAACAACGTTGCGAATGCGTTGATGCAAGGTGCAGCCATCATGGGTATGCGTTTCAACCTTGTTTGCCCTAAAGAATTGAATCCTACAGATGAATTATTGAACCGTTGTAAAGAAATCGCTGAAGAAAACGGTGGCGAAATCTTAGTAACAGACGATATCGACAAAGGTGTTAAAGATTCAGACGTACTTTACACAGACGTTTGGGTATCTATGGGTGAACCAGACGAAGTTTGGGAAGAACGTATCAAATTATTGAAACCTTACCAAGTGAACCAAGAAATGATCGAAAAAACTGGTAACCCACATGTTATTTTCGAACACTGCTTACCTTCTTTCCACAATACTGACACAACAATCGGTAAACAAATCGAAGAAAAACACGGCTTAAAAGAAATGGAAGTTACAGATGAAGTCTTCGAAGGCAAACACTCTGTTGTATTCCAAGAAGCTGAAAACCGTATGCACACTATCAAAGCTGTGATGGTTGCGACTCTAGGAGATATTGGATAAGGAGGACATAAAGTATGGCTAAAATCGTAGTAGCATTAGGAGGAAATGCCTTAGGCAATTCCCCACAAGAACAATTAAAGCTAGTGGAAAACACATCAAAATCACTTGTAGCATTGATTCAAAAAGGCCACGAAGTAGTCATCAGTCACGGCAACGGTCCGCAAGTCGGCAGTATCAACCTAGGATTAAACTTTGCGGCAGAACATGATCAAGGTCCAGCCTTCCCATTCCCAGAATGTGGTGCAATGAGTCAGGCGTACATTGGTTATCAACTACAACAAAGTTTACAAAACGAACTACACAATTTAGATATTAAGAAACCTGTTGTGACTTTAGTCACACAAACAGTGGTTTCTAAAGAAGACCCAGCATTTGAAAATCCAACAAAACCAATTGGTAAATTCTATGACAAAGATTTAGCAGATACAATTGCTAAAGAACGTAAATACACATTCGTAGAAGATTCTGGTCGTGGCTACCGTCGCGTAGTCCCTTCACCACAACCAATTGAAATTGTGGAATTACCAAGTATTGAAGATTTAATCAATAACGGATCACTCGTTATTGCTGGCGGTGGCGGCGGTATCCCTGTTGTAAAAGATGACCGCGGCGACTTACATGGTGTAGATGCAGTAATCGACAAAGACAAATCAAGTGCGATTCTTGCAGCACACATCAAATCTGATAAGTTAATCATTTTAACTGCAGTCGATTATATCTTCATCAACTTCGGTAAAGAAAACGAAGAAAAATTAACTAAAGTCACTACTGCTGATATGGAAAAATATATTGAAGAAGGTCAATTTGCTAAAGGTAGTATGTTACCTAAAGTTGAAGCATCTCTTCAATTCATTGAAAAGAATCCAGAAGGCGAAGTACTCATTACTTCTCTAGAAAATCTAGACGCTGCATTAGAAGGCAAAGTGGGTACAGTGATTACAAAATAATTCGCTATTGATGGTAGGTAATGCTCAATAGATAGTGAATCATGACAGATATATTGATTATAAAAAGTGCCTGAACATGCTTGAACAATCTCACATTTGTTACAACTTGTTCAGGCCTTTTATAAATATTTTGTTACATAATTTATATTCAAGTCCTATCATACACAGAATTTTGAATGAGCGGATCTCGCTGATTCAAAAAAATTTTACGCAAAAATAAAGAGTATTCTTACACTTTAATCTTTGATAACTTTTTTAAGTCCTGCGTTGGATAGCTTTTGAATATAAATTTAACGGCTGAAGCATGTCAAAGTTTTTACGTATTAACGAATCAATAGTCCCTTTGACATTAGAAGCTGAAACTATAAACAAAGCGTATGGGCTGAATAAAATGTATCTTGTCTTTTTATCTGACATTCGAATATGATAACTGCATTTTTGAGATTCCCTTGCTTATAAGGAGATGATTATAATGGATCATGCAAATCAAATGGATGCTGCTAAAGAATCAACAGAGCCCCCTAAAAAGAAGAAAAAATTTAAACTTCGTATGCCTGGTGCCTTTGCCATTTTGTTCATTTTAACAATCGTTGCTGTTATTGCGACATGGCTGATTCCAGCGGGTGCGTATTCTAAATTATCTTATGAACCAGGGTCTGATCAATTAAAGATTGAAAACCCTCATAAAGAAATTAAGAAAGTACCGGGGACCCAAGAAGAATTAGATAAAATGGGCGTCAAAATCAACATAGAACAGTTTGAATCCGGCGCAATTAACAAACCTATTTCTATCCCAGATACTTACGAAAGATTAAAACAAAATCCAGCAGGACCTGACCAAATTACAAGCGCAATGGTTCACGGAACAATTGAAGCCGTTGATATTATGGTATTCATCTTTGTACTCGGCGGACTGATTGGCGTAGTAAGCGCCAGTGGTTCATTTGAATCTGGATTACTCGCGTTAACGAAAAAGACTAAAGGTCATGAGTTTATGCTCATCTTCATGGTTTCTATCCTGATGGTACTCGGAGGAACCTTGTGTGGTATTGAGGAAGAGGCCGTCGCCTTCTATCCAATACTGGTGCCAATATTCATAGCAATGGGTTATGACTCAATTGTCTGTGTAGGAGCCATATTCTTGGCCAGTTCCGTCGGAACAACCTTCTCAACAATTAACCCATTCTCAGTAGTTATCGCCTCTAACGCTGCAGGTATTGCCTTCACTGAAGGACTATACTGGCGTATTGCAGGTTGTATCATTGGTGCAATCTTCGTTATTGGTTACTTATATTGGTATACACAAAAAATCAAAAAGAATCCAAAGGCTTCTTACTCTTATGAAGACCGTGAGAAATTCAATGAACAATGGTCTGTTATGGGTAAAGATGCACATGCGGATCAATTCACTTGGCGTAAGAAAATCATTTTAATCTTGTTCGTTATCCCATTCCCACTTATGGTTTGGGGTGTAATGACTCAAGGTTGGTGGTTCCCAGTAATGGCCGCAATGTTCTTATCTGTAACGATTGTTATCATGTTCATTGCAGGTATGGGTAAACAAGGATTAGGAGAAAAAGGAACAGTTGATGCCTTTATTAATGGTGCTTCTAGTTTAGTAGGTGTATCATTAATCATCGGTTTAGCGCGTGGTATCAACTTAGTCATGAATGAAGGATTAATCTCAGATACAATCTTGAAATTCTCATCTGACATCGTGTCTCATGTGAGTGGTCCGATATTCATTATTATCTTATTGATTATCTTCTTCTTCCTAGGATTTATTGTTCCATCATCTTCAGGTCTAGCAGTACTGTCTATGCCGATTTTCGCACCGCTAGCAGATACTGTTGGTATTCCAAGATTTGTCATTGTAACTGCTTATCAATTCGGACAATACGCAATGTTATTCTTAGCACCTACAGGACTTGTAATGGCAACATTACAAATGCTTGATATGAGATACTCACACTGGTTCCGATTTGTATGGCCGGTTGTAGTATTCGTACTGGTATTCGGTGGTGCAATGTTAGTAACACAAGTATTAATCTACTCATAATTAAAACAAAATTAAATAGGTATTCTGAAGCAGAGATCTGAATAGGTCTCTGCTTTTACATTTATAATAGGAAGAAACTCATGATTTTTTAGCTAAACAGTAAAATTAGTGTACCTATCCAGTAAAAAAAGTGATAGTAAATGGATCGCTGACCAAGTAATATTTTATTACATTAACGAATAACAAATTTATGTATAAATAAAAGAGGCTCATCGCAAACAATTACGATAAGCCTCCACACTTATGAATGATAAAAAAATATTAGACAACTTTCCATTTAGTTCTAAATTAATCATAACTTTTAGACTGTTGCAGTAATTCTCTTTTTCTCATACTGCCTCAGCCTAACCCCACCAATAAGGTGTTTAACAAAATGGATATCAACTTTTTACGCATCCTATTTGTGACGATTTCTCTCTCTATGTTTCAAATAAAAATTCATGTCTTTTTCTCTCGAATTTTGTACTACAAATTTTCTATATCTCATTGTGATACGAACTTGTAAATGATAGTTGTATCCTTAAAAAGGAGTGAATTTCAAATACCGATGTTTGTCTAACTGGATTTCTAACCAGAAATAATATAACCGTTATGCGAAAGATTGCCTTTCGTTAGTTATTTTTTTACCAGCTACAAACCTAATCGGTCAGGTCAATTGAATTACTGTGTTGTTAAACCTTCATGAAGTTCGATCTCTATTTATGAACTCAGCAATTCAATCTTGCACAGTACGCGCACCTTTCACAGCTGCAAATACAAATTGGTCTTTGGCCTGTTTTTCTCTCAATCTGTATCAAAGTTGGATTCCTTTTTTGAGAGGTGTTTGTCTTGTGCATGGCTAAATATTAGCATCATGTTTTTTGATAGTCAAGAAAAATCTTAAAATTTTTATAGATTTTTTTACAATCATTACGGTTTCATACAATTTCTTGGTGGTTATCACTATCATAAAGTAAAAAATGTTATTTTTCTAAAACCGCACCACAATAGCGATTAAAGTAATTTATTAATATCAAGAAAATCTTGAATTTGTGTTTTTCGAGTTTTAGTGTTGGAAAAACCTTTGTGGTTTGCGATAATTTTTTTGCTATATATGAAGCAAAATATTATCTTGATTTTTTTAATAAAAGTTCTTTACTTCTTAGAAATAATCCTATATACTTTTTCTTGTCTTCAAGGCAAGCTAAAGATGCTGTCATTTTCTTTTTTTGTTTTGGAGCGCAACTTTTAAATTCACAACTTGATGTTCCGCCCTTTTGGGCGGTTTTTTTATTTCCGACAAAATAAAAAGGTCAGGTCACAAAGATAACTTTATGATCCGACCTCATCAGAATAGAATGTCTAGTCTCATGCTAGAAATGCTTATGTAGCTTCTTGGAAAGTCTACATGATAAAAGCTTAGCACTCCCCTAATTCTATTGTCAATCTAATATTTTAAATTTTAAATGAATGTATCCACGCTTTAATTTCTGATAAAAAAATACAACTTCTTATCGTTTACAATATATTCAATTAGTCAAAATAATGGTTAGCTTCTCATCGAATACATAAGCATCTTTAAAAGCATATTAAGAAGTTATTAAACAGCGTTTCAACATTCTAAGTTATGTATTTAAAGCTCTTTTTCATTGTTTGATATTCAGTATTATCAAACACTTTTATTATTTTATCGAAAAAGGCATTTACAAAAATTAAAAAGCACTTTATAATTCAACTATCTCATCACTTCGCTTTGAAGTGCATCACTTTTATATAATGCTATATTCCACTCACATTAATTCATAGCTATAATAACTATTCTCTCTTACGTTATTATCACACCTTTTTATTTTTGGGTCGCCAGACTCGATATTGTAACTTTATTTTTCAAGTAATACTCTAATCGATTCACAAACCATCAACAAAGTTTTGAATCACCCATTTATACATAACATGACTCAATCTTGTTTATATTCATCACAGTCATTTCCAAATCATATTAATTTTAGACATCAGAGAAAGGAAATTTAATATGCCATATTTCATTCAGCCCATACTTCCTGTATACGAATTTACAAGCATCACCATTCACTACTTAAATATTTATTCCCAGCTAACAGGTCCACACTTATTAATATTCTCTCCGTAGACTATAAATTGTTTTATTTTAAATTTATCTTACGTATTATTCATTTCAACGACATCAAGACAGGAGAATATTTTCATGACTCAATTTCATAAAGAACCGCACATGACCTACCCTATTTCAAACTTAGTTTCTGAAATCAAAGAAAGTAACATGGATATTGATTCAAAGAAAGAGTTGATTTCTTTAACCCAACATCTTCATCATGAATATCCGCTCAACGTAGTAAAAATATTACGTGATAATTATATACCTATCTCGAATTTAACCACAGACGCTTATCGACAAGGTTATCGCCTTAAAATGGGACAACTGGATATTAACTTTCCTAAACGTCTGTTCACCGAATTTGAACCTTCTGTCGTTTTAAGTTACGCATTGCCTGAAGCAGCAATGTGTATTTCACTGTTAGAAAATCATATCAATGGTTTAACGCAAGGCTCTGTTCATAATGCACTTTATTATTTTTGGGGACATTCTATCACTGAATCCCACATCTCTCAGTTAAAAGATGTATTGCGTTTTAAAACAGAGACATGGCGCAAACGTTTGCTTGATCGTACTCACTATTACTTCATTCATGCGCATGCCCTTCAATTCCCTGTATTTGACGGTGCACATATTGATTTTGCGAAGCTCTATACAATTACTGGCATCAATGAATACGGATATAGAGACATTTTAACTTTGACTGTTTCTTTTGAAGAGGAAAATGTGGTCTGGACACAACTTTTCAATGATTTGAAAAGTCGTGGGATGAATCCACCTTTAATGATTTCAGCTGATTTTTCACCTGGTTTAATGAAAATATGTTCAGAACATTTTACAACGATGAAATATCAAGTATGTTCTAGATCTATGAGAAATGCGCTGAATGATGCTTTTGAACGTGTCTTAAATACTGACGACTATTCTGAACCGCCAGAAGATGTTGCGAAACAAGCACGTCAACTAGTTACGGCACTTTTCGAGCCTAATACTGAATATCAAGTCAATGTCGAAATCAAAAAAGAATTAGAAAAGTTAACAAAAGACTATCCAAGTTTTGAGAAAGGATTAATGTTGTTGAATCAGTACTTCGAAAGTTGCTTTACATATCTGACAATACCTGTCGCACCTAACTACAACTATATACTGACAAGTAATAGTGCAGAACGTATCAATAAAGAAGCTAAGAAAATGAGTGAATGTCCTTATGTATATGCGAGTCCAGAATCTGCAGAACTGGCGATTTCTTGTTTTATGAAACATCTCGAGTTCAACAACTTCTTTAAGCGCATTAAGCTTAAAAACAGAGAACTCTATTAAATAATTAAAGGACTGCCAACAAGCAGCCCTCATATGCTATAACTCTGTATACTTTTTATTTGAATCTTTAGCTTTCTCAACTGGATACTTAATCGCGTTTTTCTTTAACTTTTCACGGATAATGTCATCAATATTCATCTCTAAGTTATCCGCAATCATATAACTATATATCAACACATCTGCTAATTCTTCAGCGATACGTTCACGCTTGGTTTCGTTAACTTCTTCAGGTTGTTTCCACTGATACAGTTCTAAAAGTTCAGATGCTTCAAGTGATAAAGAAATTGCGAGATCCTTTTCATTATGATAAGGTCTCCAGTTTCTCGCATTACGAAAATCATTAATTTCTTGGATGAGTTTTTCTGTGTTATTCATGGTTTATACCTCCATTAGCGGCACGTTTAAGTTCATTTTGTAAGGCTTCGTCTACTGCGTAAATATATAAGCCGTTGACACCGCGTGTTAATAAGACGTTTAATTCATTCTTAAGCAATTCTTCTGTGAATTTAGCTTTAGTATTATCTGAGAGTGTTCTATTTCGAGTTGCCTTTTGATTATAACTCTCTGAACCGTCAAAAATAATTTTACCATCTCTAAATTTCACAGAGGGACCAATAATCACACCTGCGTAATTCAAATCAAATCCCTGTACGGTAAATGTTGAACCTACTTCATCGATAGTTTGACTTTGTTCAGGCCAAGACAATGATTTTTCTCGTTTATTAACTTTAAGTTGGCTGTTCCAAGGCATGCTCCATTCACCAATACGTACACGCCAATAATCCGCATCTTCAGGTGCTTTACTATTATACTTCCAGTCATATGTTGCGAGTAAACGTGAAATACCAGAAGAGTCTTGAGATTGAGCTTTATTGCGTATTGCTTGTTCTAGCTGCTTAGGTTGATCAAATATTTTAATGTCATACTTTTTTGCAGCAATAGTTTAATTATTTAAAGCGTTGCTTATATTGATTAAAACTCACAATTTTAATATTATAGTAAGTGGTAGTATATAGTATTTGACCAAACATATAATTATTGAATATAGGTGAGAATATGACAAAAGAATGGCATGACAATTTTTTAAAGTATATGGATTTTATTGTAAATCATAAAAATTATGAAGGCTTACCCATTAGAAAAAATAAAAATGGCAAGTGGGGATGGCTAGCAGGAAAAAAGACTGAAATAGGTAAAGAACGATTAAAATGGGCTTATAAACTTGCAGAAAAGAAAAATATAAATATAGAAGCTGGTTCACTAGCTAAAATCATGCTTGATATACACCCTACTAAAAGGAAAGTATGTCAAATTTGCGGCGAAAGTATGTCGTTATATTATGTTTATCCAAACAAAAACTTTATTAATAAGCTGGTTAAAAATTTTAATTATGTTCCAGATACTTTCGATACTATATATGATGTTATTGATAAAATAAAAAAATACGGTTTTAGTGATGAATGTATAAAAAAATTTCTAAAATCAAGCTTTTCACTCGATGATTCATCAAAAGAGCAAAACTTCGATGAAATAATTACTGAATGCGAAAAAGTATGTAGATTGGGAAATAAAAATTCATTAGGTCCAGGTAGCATGTCAAACTTTCCGGATAGGTTTGATGGTTTCCACAGCTACAATCGATGCTGCCGTCAGAAAGAAGATAAGGGTAGAAGTGCAGAAAATATGAGAACTTATAACAAAGATCGAAGAGCTTATGAAAATTGGAGTGATGGCAATATTCATGCTGCAAATAAATTTATGAACTCTTTAAAGTTCAAAAATCTTTCAGCTGATCATATTGGACCAATTTCATTAGGTTTTAAGCATGATCCTGTATTTTTACAACCCATGACCAGAAGCCAAAATTCTGCGAAACGTGATAGACTACAGTTAGAAGATATTAATAAATTAATTGAAATAGAAGAAAAAACTAATTCTACTGCAATTTCATGGTTTGCTTTCGATATTTGGGAATTTATAAAAGAGCTATATTCAAAAGGACAGTTAGATACAGAAAGAGCTCAAAAGCAATTAAAAATAAATATGGCTCTATATATGGAGTTGCTTGAATCAATTTATAAAGATGATAGCATTAACGGAAAGGAATTTTTAGAAGAAAATCTAATCAAGCCAAAAAAAAATTATTTTGACTACGACTATACTTTTGATGAAAACGGAAATATTTTAAGCACTCTAGAAAGGAAGTATACAGATGCTACTAAAAAAGAATATAATCGTTTTGTAACAATTTCATTTAATTCTATAATAGATTTTAGAAACAAGAAGAACAGGAATATTAAAATTTCCATTCCAGAAAATTTAAAGTTAAAAATAGGAAAAATCAAGGAAAAAATCAAGGTAAATAATGATAAATCATTTGATTGCTTTATTAAAATTCAGAAAGAAATTCAACATTATATTTTACAAACATATTAGGTTATCTACAAGAAAACTACGATGGAAATTGTTTTTACCTTTCTTAAAAAAAGATATATGCATTTAATTAGATTCTTTATTTTTAAAATAATTTTTATTTCTTGAAATATTATATATATATATATCT
>NZ_PZGG01000048.1 GCF_003043455.1 Staphylococcus simulans
ATGTTCGGATATTGAACATAGTGTTAAGTCACTAAAATAAGTTAAGTTCTGATTTTGCGATATTGGTGTAGGCTGCATCTTCCATGGGCGGATTATGCAGACCTGCACGCATGTCACGATAATAGCGTTGAAGCGGACGCTCCATTTCTAAACTTTTCGCACCGACAATGCGCATCGCTAAATCGATCACTTTCAAACCTTGATTCATCACTAGAATTTTACTTGCGGAAGTTTCATTCCAGACCGGCGCATCAGGTGCTTCATGATACGTACGAGCTGTGGACCATAAAAAGGCGCGTGCTGAAAGTAAGAGTGATTCCATTTCACCGATAGATTGCTGGACTGTCGGAAGGTATCCGATAGGGTGGTCAATACTGTTCGGCTGATGTGTTTTTGCGAAGTCTTTCGCGTAATCTGCCGCAGCTTGTGAGATACCTAAATACACACTTGGGATATGCAGAATCCAACCGTTCGGTCCTTTAGAACCGCCCGCAACTTCGACAAAGTTTTCTTGTGGAATATGCACATCTTCTAATATTAAGTCATGACTTTCAGTCGCACGCATACCGACTACATTCCAAGTTTCTGCCACAGACACACCAGGTGTTTCTTTTTCAACTAAGAAGAAACCGAATTGGTCTGTCGCTTCATTATAGCCGCTGACTAAGAAGTGTGTTAAAGCTGGCAGCATTGACGTAAAGGTTTTGACACCATTTAACACATATTCTGAACCTGAGGATTTAGCGTGCGTTGAAGGTTTACCGCCGCGTGTCGGACTGCCAGTGTCCGCTTCACTCACCGCTCTATTAATCAAAGCACCGTTTTGAATGGCTTGTGCTAATTGATCGAGTAAATGAGGCTCCCATTTTTGTTCTTCAAATATCTGACCTGCTGTGCTTAAATGCCAACCGATTGATAAAGCAGTGGCACCATCAATAGAACCTAAGTAACTTTGAATAATGACCATATCTTCGATTGTCGCACCTTCACCGCCGTAAGCTTTCGGCAAGGTTAATAAGGTATAGCCTTCATTAACTAACCATTCAATATTCTCGTGAGGGAAGCGGCTATGCGTATCATTGTATGCTGCATGTGCTTGAAATTCGTCTTTGACTGATTGTAACTTTGTTAACCATTTACGTTGAATCTCTGTATGAATTAATCCTGATTCTAACAATGTCATTCCTCCTGACGTTTGTCACCGTGTTAAGTTTAGTGTATCACTCGGAATAGAGAGTTGGTAGTTTTTAGCGGTCTGCGTCTGTTTTGGGAGAAAAGCTAGACATCATACAACTAAATATTCAGCTAAACACTTACTTTACATTTGTTGTGAATTTCAATTTAATAAGTAATATACATAAATTTTGGAGGTAGAACATGAAACAGATATATTTTAACCACGATGGTGGCGTAGATGATTTAGTTTCACTCTTTTTATTACTGCAGATGGAAGACGTTGAATTAATCGGTGTCAGCGCAATTGGTGCAGACAGTTATGTAGAACCTGCAGTGAGTGCGTCTATTAAAATCATTAATCGTTTTTCAGACAGGGATTTAAAAGTTGCCGCATCCTCACAAAGAGGGAAAAATCCATTTCCGAAAGAATGGCGTATGCATGCTTTCTTTGTAGATGCTTTACCTGTATTGAACGAATCTCGTATTGAACAACGTGCTTCGCAATCAGAACTTGAAGCGTATGAAGATATAATAGAAAAATTAGAAGCGAGTACAAAACCAGTAACCTTGTTATTTACAGGGCCTTTAACAGATTTAGCCAAAGCATTGGAAGTCGCACCGCATATCACAGAAAAAATTGAACGCTTAGTATGGATGGGCGGTACGTTCTTAACGAAAGGGAATGTTGAAGAGCCTGAACACGATGGAACAGCTGAATGGAATGCTTTCTGGGATCCAGAAGCAGTCGCAACGGTCTTTGATACAGATATTGAGATTGATATGGTTGCGTTAGAAAGTACAAATAAAGTGCCGTTAACAATTGATGTCAGACAAATGTGGGCAGATCAACGCGATATTTTAGGTGTAGATTTCTTAGGTGTTTGTTATGCAGGTGTCCCACCATTAACGCATTTTGTGACGAACTCTACGTACTTCTTGTGGGATGTCTTAACAACCGCATCAGTCGGTAAACCTGAGTTAGTACATGTAGAAGAGGTACAAACAGAAGTGATTACCAAAGGTCCGAGCCAAGGACGAACTAAACGGGTTACAGAAGGCGGACGTACAATTCGATTAGTCGATGATGTGCACAGAGATGACTTCTTTGACTACATGACCAACCTTGCCGCAAAGGTACGTGTTTAGTCGTGTAAAATTATACAAATAAATGTTAACTTATCGTAAATTAAAGTTAACATATGTGATATAATCTTCTTTGTAAGATTTTGAGGAGGTTATATTATGACAACAAAACATATCACATTTACTGCGATTATGACTGCCATTATCGCATTGCTTGGTCTGGTACCGCCCATTCCGCTTCCCTTCATGCCGGTACCGATTGTCTTGCAGAATGTCGGTATTTTCTTAGCTGGTATTCTTTTAGGCAAAAAGTATGGTACATTAAGCGTAATTGTATTTTTAATTTTAGCAGCGTGCGGTTTACCTGTATTATCAGGCGGCCGTGGCGGAATAGGTGTTTTTGCTGGTCCTTCAGCAGGTTTCTTATTCCTTTATCCTGTGGTCGCTTTCTTAATCGGTTATGCACGCGATAAATCTTTAGAACGAATCAATTTTGGTCGTTTATTTTTACCTACATTAATTGCCGGTGTCTTTTTATTAGATATTGTCGGTACATTAATTATGGGCGTGATTACACATATGCCATTATCTAAAGCATTCTTTTTATCATTTGTCTTTATGCCAGGGGATATTATTAAAGCGATTATCGCATGCTTAATCGGTGCAGCATTATTGAATCACACACGTTTTAAACAATTGATTCGCTTCTGAGGTATCAGAAAGAGGGATAAAGATGGGGCCGCTATCCATGCGTTTAATTGATCAACCTGGAACAATTGCTTATGAAGATGAACAAAAAACAATTTATTTAACACCGCAAGAACCGTTAACGTATTATACGAACAAATGGGTCTATCATGACATGCCGACATTTGATGCTTGGTTAGACGATATCAAAGCGCAAACACAAGCACACATTAAGCAAGAGAGTCGTCATTTAGCATTTACTTTTCCAGAAAATACACCTTTAGATGCAACGTTTCGTACATATTTTGAACGAGAAAATTTTGATGTCGTGTTACTAGAAATGTATGCGATAGAAGCGCATGAGCTTGCAGGTGATATTCCGCATGATTTAGACATTCGTTGGGTCGATATCTATCACCTAGATGACTATTTAAAAATCTGCCGTTATTTTTCACTGGATTACGGTAAAGATTATGCGGACGAAGTGGTTAAAACATTGAGGCAGCAGTTTGAAGGGGCAACCAATGTGAAGCGGGTGATTGCTTATAAAGATAATCAGTCTGTCGGTACATTAGATATCATTGAATCAGAAGAAACGATTGAAATTGACAGTTTCGGTGTGATTAAGGAAATGCGTGGACAAGGTATTGGCCGTGCAATGCAGGCTTTTGTCGCAAATTATGCACAACATAAACCAATGATTTTAATTGCAGATGGTGAAGATACCGCTAAAGAAATGTATATCAAACAAGGGTACACCTTCATCAGCTATTGTTATAGTGTGATTAAAGAAAGTTTGTAAAATATAAATAAAAAGCTGTGTTCCACAAGTTAATCTTGTGAGGACACAGCTTTTATACGTTCTGGATGACTATATATATTGAAGTTGCCATCTCTGATAAATCCAATGGCTGTTATGTTTAAATCATTCGCAAGCGTCACAGCTAACGTAGTCGGTGCGGATTTAGACAAAATAACGCCGACTCCGATTTTAGCAGCTTTAATCAGAATTTCTGATGAAATACGGCCACTGAAAATCAAGACTTTGTCTCTAACTGGAATATGACGTTCAATACAGAAACCATACAACTTATCGAGCGCATTATGTCGGCCGATATCTTGTCGGTGTTCAAAGAAAGCATCGCCGTCACTGATGGCTGCGTTATGCAAACCTCCAGTACGTTTAAACAGTGTACTTGCAGTTTGTAATCTTGTCATCATATTGATGACTTGTTGGGGTGTCAGTGTGATATTCGACAATGACGTCTTAGCCACTGCCGCATCATTTTGAAAATAGAATTCTCGACTCTTACCGCAACATGACGCAATCATACGCTTAGTTGAATATTCGAAGCGATCCCCTAAGTCTTTCGTTAATTCAACATGCGCAAATCCTTTGCTGTCATCTATTTGAATCGACTTTAATTCACTGCGTTTTAGAATCGCACCTTCAGACGCTAAAAAGCCCAGCACCAATTCTTCCATGTGGTCTGGACTGCAGATGACGGTCGCAAATTCTTCACCATTTACCATGACGGTTAATGGAAATTCTGTAACATAACTATCAGTTGTTTCAAATAATTCCCCATCTTCAAAGCGGACAATTGTCTGATCCGTTAAAACATCTTTATCTTTATTCATATGCATAACTCCTTAATTTAACAATATACTACATCGCTCCAATTTACAAAAAAGATTTGCACGAAATACTTCATGATTAAAAAATGAAAAGTTGTACAAGGAAACAGAGAATAGTAAACTTAAAGTAAACAAAAAGAGAGGTGGCAATTATGGCAAGTATCAGAGATATCGCAAAACAAGCAGGCGTCAGTCCAGGTACCGTATCACGTGTGCTCAATGAAGATCCGACGTTGTCAGTCGCAGATAGTACAAGAACACGTATTTTAAATACCGCAAAAGAGCTTGAATATCACAAAGCAGAACGTGTAAATCGCCAAGTTCAAATTATTACGTATGCATCTCGCAGACGAGAAATGGCCGATCCATTTCACCGCGAATTACGTTTAGCTATAGAGTCTGAAATTAAGAAATTAAACTTAACGTTGAAGAAGACACTCAGAATTGAAACGGGCTTTAAAAAACAAGATTTGCAAGATGTGAAAAAAGCAGGTGCAGTACTAGTTATCGGTAATTTTTCAATGGAGGCTTTAAAAGAGATTTATCATTATAACAAAAATATGGTAGTCATTAATAATAAGCAAGTCCCGGATTATATTGACGCTGTATATTCAGATTTAGAACAAGCTATGTATCAGCTGCTTAATCAAATCAAAGCCGCTTATTCTGACTCAACGATAGCTTATTATGGCGGCTTGCGAGAGGAACGCAGCTTAAATGGCGAAGAAACGTTGGTGAATGATGCCAGATATCATGCATATCTCTCTTGGTGCAAACAACATGATGAAATGCCGAATGGCAATTTAATTGGGTGGGAAAGAGAAGATGGTTTTGAAGCGGTAACAGAAGCCGATACTATTCCGGATGTTTTAATAGCGGGTAATGATATGGTCGCAATCGGTTTAATTCAAGCGCTGCAACAAAGAGGCATTACTATTCCTAAAGAAACAGGGGTTATCGGATTCAATGACTTAGAGGTGAATCAATATGTCACACCTTCATTAACAAGTGTACGTATTGATATTGAACAGTTTGGTAAAAGTGCTGTTTTAATGGCGAAAGAACGTATTCAAAAGACACGTCAATCTGCCATGCATGTCGTCATCCAAACGAAACAAATAGAACGACAATCTTTTTCTTTTAAGAAGCAATAGAAAGTATTGACAAAACATTTAGTAAACAAATAAACTTTAATTGTGTTTACTAATAAATTTACCTTGTGAGAGGAGTTATACTATGTTGGCATCTATGCAAACGCAATTTGAAAAGCATTTTGAAACAAAGTCAGATGTTGCCGCATTCGCACCAGGACGTATTAATTTAATCGGAGAGCATACAGATTATAATGGCGGTTATGTATTCCCAGCTGCTATTGAATTAGGCACATACGGTTTAGCACGTAAACGTAATGATCGTACGATTCGTTTTTACTCTTTGAATTTTGAAGAAAAAGGGATTATTTCATTTTCCTTAGATGATTTAGATTACAATGCAGATCATAATTGGGCGAACTATCCAAAAGGTATGATTAAGTTTTTAATTGAAGCAGGTTACAAAATTGATTCAGGCTTTGATGTCATCGTTGAAGGTAACATCCCAAACGGCGCAAGTTTATCTTCTTCAGCTTCTATTGAAATGTTGACAGGTTGGTTAATGAAACAACTCTTCAACTTAGACGTGGAACGCTTGGAATTAATTCAGCTTGGACGCAAAGTAGAAAATAAATTTATCGGTGTCAATTCAGGTATCATGGACCAATTTATTGTCGGTATGGGTCAAAAAGATCAAGCGATTTTATTAGATACGCATACTTTAGAGTATCATTATGTACCGACTGAATTCGGAGATTATACGATTTCTATTATGAATACAAACAAACGTCGCGAATTAGCAGAGTCGAAATATAATGAACGTTTAGAAGAATGTCAAAAAGCTTTAGCGTTACTTCAACAAGAATTAGATATAGAAGCGTTAGGACATTTAGATGTTGAAACTTTTGAAAAGCATGCGCATTTGATTGAAGATGAAACGATACGCCGTCGTGCACGTCACGCAGTAACTGAAAATGCACGTGTGAAAGAAGCATACGATGCTTTAGCGCAATCAGACTTTGAACGCTTTGGTGAATTATTAAATCAAAGTCATGCATCATTAAAAGATGATTATGAAGTGACTGGTAAAGAGTTAGATACTTTAGCTGAATCTGCACAAGATGTTGATGGTGTGCTTGGCGCACGTATGACAGGTGCAGGATTCGCAGGATGTGCAATTGCTTTAGTACATCAATCAAAAGTTAAAGATTTAGAAAATGAAGTTTCTCGTATTTATACAGAAAAGATCGGTTACGCGCCATCGTTTTATCATGTCAACATCGGTGACGGCGTGAAAACAATCGAAGTTTAAGGAGGAAAATCATGTCAGTTTTAGTATTAGGCGGTGCAGGTTATATCGGCAGTCATGCTGCGCATCAATTGATAGATGCTGGTTATGATGTTGCAGTGGTAGATAATTTAGGTACAGGGCATAGAGGTGCTGTGCCTAATGCAGCTCGCTTCTATGAAGGAGATATCCGTGACAGTGAATTCTTAAATCAAGTATTCGCCACAGAAAATGTGGAAGGAGTCTTCCATTTTTGTGCTTATTCGTTAGTCGGAGAATCTGTAGAAAAGCCTTTAGATTATTTCAATAATAACGTTTACGGTATGCAAGTGTTGCTTGAAGTGATGAAAGCACACGATGTGAAAGATATTGTCTTCTCTTCAACAGCGGCTGTATATGGTGAGCCTGATGTCGTACCGATTACAGAAGATGCTAAAAAAGCACCAACAAATCCTTACGGCGAAAGTAAATTAATGATGGAAAAAATGATGCATTGGTGTCATAACGCTTATGGTATGAACTATGCAGCGTTACGTTATTTCAATGTCGCAGGTGCACGTGAAGATGGTACTATCGGTGAAGATCATAACCCAGAAACACATTTAATTCCGATTGTATTAGAAGCAGCCTTAGGACAACGAGACGCGATTACTATTTTCGGTGTTGATTATGATACAGAAGATGGCTCATGTGTCAGAGATTATTTACATGTCACAGATTTAATTGAAGCACACATTTTAGCGTATCGTTACTTGAAAGATGGCGGTGAAAGCGGCGCATTCAACTTAGGAAGCAGCCAAGGATACTCTGTGATTGAAATTGTAGAAGCAGCACGTAAAGCAACTGGTGAAACGATTAAATCAGAAATCGGCAAACGTCGTGCAGGTGATCCAAGTAAATTAATCGCTTCAAGTGATAAAGCACGTAAAGTACTAGGTTGGAATCCTAAACATGATGATATTCATGAAATCATTGAAACTGCATGGCATTGGCACCGTGCACATCCGAATGGCTACGAAGATAAATAAAAAGGAGGCCGTATCATGAAGCTGAATCAACAGCTGATACAACGCTTTATTTCATATGCTGTAGAGTACGGGGATTTTGAAACGGAAGATGGATTCTATATTCAAAACCTAGTGCTAGAAATTACACAAGCAGAAGATATTGAAAAATCTGAGCTAGATATATTAGACCTTGATACACCTAATGCGATTGCACAATACTGGATTAATCAAATGGTCGAACATCACATCATTGAAGATGCGGTATATCAAAAAGAAATGGTTGAAACCAAAATATTAGATTTGATTACCCCAAAACCTTCAACGATTAATCGTAACTTTAGACAGTTTTATCAAGAAAGCCCAGAAAAAGCGACACAATATTTATATGATATTTGTATGCGCAACCACTACATTAAGGCAGATGCGATTGCACAAAATATTCATTTTTATACACCCACGCATTATGGTGATTTAGAAATTACGATTAACATGTCTAAACCTGAAAAAGATGCGAAGGAAATTGCGGCTGCGAGAAATGCAAAACAAACGAGTTATCCGTTGTGTGCATTATGTATGGAAAATGAAGGTTACGAAGGCTCTGTAACACAAGCAGCACGTCGTAATCATCGTATTGCGCGCATTAAGTTAGACGGAGAAAACTGGGGCTTCCAATTCTCCCCTTACGCTTATTTCCCTGAACATAGTATTGTATTATCCGCACAACATGTGCCAATGAAAATCGGACGTCAAACTTTTGTGAATCTGTTAGATTTCGTAAAACAATTTCCGCATTACTTTGCAGGATCTAATGCAGATTTACCCATTGTAGGCGGCTCTATCTTGTCGCATAACCATTACCAAACAGGACGTCACATATTCCCAATGGATAATGCGGCAGAAATAGAAAGTTTCACGATGAGTGATTATCCAGAAGTAGAAGCAGTGCTTTTAGATTGGCCGATGAGTGTGATTCGATTAAAAGGTGAAAACCAAACACAACTGATTGATGCGGCGGAACATATATTCAATCAATGGAATACGTACAGTGATGAAAGTGTTCGTGTCAAAGCACAAAGTGATGAGGGCGAACGTCATCATACCATCACACCAATCGCACGCTACCGTCAAGAAACAGGCAACTATGAATTAGATTTAGTATTACGAGATAATCAAACGTCAGAAGATTATCCAGATGGTATTTTCCACCCGCACCAAGATGTCCAACATATTAAAAAAGAAAATATCGGGTTAATTGAAGTGATGGGTACAGCAATTTTACCTGCACGACTAAAACATGAACTTAAACAAGTGGAACATTATGTATTAGGTGAAACAGATGCAGATTTAGGAGTGCATCAGGATTTCGCAGATGAATTAAAAGCGAAACATCAATTCACAAAAGAAAATGCTGAAGGTATTGTTTTAGATGCGGTAGGCCAGAAATTCAAACGTGTCTTAGAAGATGCAGGTGTATTTAAACGTAATGATGAAGGGTTAGAGGCATTTAAACGATTCATTCAAACTTTATAATTAATCTCAAAAGGTCAATGTGCTATTGACCTTTTTTCTTATGGAAATACAAAAGATAACATACAAATTCAAATTGGAATTTATGGAACGAAAGCGTATAATCGAGAGTGAATTAAACTTTTTAGGAGGCATCTTCAAGATGAAGTTGAAACACTTTGCGGTTATATTGTTGAGCGTCTGCTTAGTTGTTGCGGGATGTTCAAATGATACAAAAGAAACGAAGAGTAATCAAAAAGAAAAAACCTTACATGTCGCAGCTGCCGCAAGTTTAACGGATGTGACAAAAGATTTAGAAACAGCATTTAAGAAAAAGCATCCTGATGTTAATGTGACATTTAACTATGGTGGTTCAGGCGCATTGAGACAACAAATTGAAAAAGGTGCACCTGTCGATGTCTTTATGTCAGCGAACACCAAAGATGTAAAAGCATTAAAAGATAAGAAGAAAGCTGACAATACTTATGATTATGCACAAAATCAACTCGTTTTAATCGGTGAACGAGGCACTGATTTAAAATCTGTGAAAGAATTAAAAGACGGACAAAAACTTGCGATTGGCGAAGTGAACTCTGTACCTGCTGGTAAATATGCAGAGGGTTACTTAAAAGACAATGGCTTATACAACGGAGTTAAAGATCATCTCGTCTTTGCGAAAGATGTCCGCCAAGTCTTGAATTATGTGGAAAAAGGCAATGCGCAACTGGGCTTTGTCTATAAAACGGATTTATATAAAAATAAGACTGAAAATGATAAAGTGAAAGAAATCGAATCGGTAAAATTAAAACAACCGATTGTCTATGAAGCTGGAACAACATCTGATAATAAAACAGCGAAAGCTTGGATAGAATTCTTAAAATCAGATGAAGCGAAAAAAATCTTAAAAGATTATCAATTTGAAGTGTAGGAGGAGTGGAAATGCCTGATTTAACGCCATTTTGGATATCAATTGAAGTGGCTGTAATCAGCACGATTATAGTAACAGTACTTGGTATTGTAATTTCAAGGCTGTTATATCGACGTCGTGGACGTATTGTGACACTTCTTGAAAGTATTATTATCCTGCCAATTGTGTTACCGCCAACAGTCATGGGGTTCTTATTATTGATTGTTTTCTCTCCGAGAAGTCCTATCGGTGCATTTATGACAAATGTTTTACATATGCCTGTCATATTCACCATTACTGGTGCAATTATTGCCTCTGTGATTGTCAGTTTTCCATTAATGTATCAACACACCATTCAAGGTTTCAGAGGCATTAACCACAAAATGTTGAATACAGCACGTACAATGGGTGCGAGTGAAAATAAAATTTTTTTCAAACTGATTTTACCGTTGTCTAAGCGTGCAATTTTATCTGGTGTCATGATGGCATTCGCCCGTGCAATCGGTGAATTCGGAGCAACATTAATGGTAGCAGGTTATATTCCGAATAAAACTAATACATTGCCATTAGAGATTTATTTCTTAGTCGAACAAGGTAAAGAGAATCAAGCATGGCTATGGGTATTAGTATTAGTCGCATTCGCGATTACCGTAATCGGCACAATCAACCTAATGAATAAAGATCGTTATTTGGAGGTGGATTAAGATGCTGACCATCCAAATAAAACATCAATTAAAAGGACAACTACTAAAGTTGGACATTCAAGATACAGTACCTAAAATTTATGCTATACGAGGTCCTTCAGGCGTCGGTAAAACAACTATCCTGAATATGATTGCAGGATTAAGATCAGCTGATAATGCTTATATTAAAGTAAATCAACGTGTTTTAACCGATACGCAAGCCTCTGTGAATGTTAAAATTCAAGAACGTCAGTTAGGTTATTTATTCCAAGATTATCAATTGTTTCCGAATATGACAGTCTTTCAAAATATTACATTTATGGCACAACCATCGGAACATATTACTGAACTGATGCATCAATTAAACATCAGTTATTTACAAAAACAATATCCAGCTAGATTATCAGGTGGAGAAGCACAACGCGTCGCATTGGCACGTGCGTTAAGCACACGTCCAGATTTACTATTGTTAGATGAACCATTTTCTAGTTTAGATGATGCGACGAAAGAGGAAAGTATGCGTTTAGTGAAACGACTCTTTGTTGAGTGGCAAATACCGATTATCTTTGTGACTCATTCAAACTATGAAGCGGAACAATTAGCGGATGAAATTATAACGTTAGGTTCTGTAACAGCTGAATAATAAAAAGTTTCAATCCGGTCTGTCTCATATGGGACATGACCGGATTTTAGGTGAGTGATAGAATTTGAACAATTGTATCACTTCACAATTCGTCTTATAATAAAGACAATGCACTTTAAGAAAGGAATCGAAAGATGTCAGAACGTTATTCCAGACAAATTTTGTTTAAACATATAGGCAGAGAAGGCCAAGAGAAAATTGCGCAAAAACATGCGCTGATTATAGGTATGGGTGCATTAGGGACACACATTGCGGACGGTTTAGTCAGAGCAGGCATCAAACAACTAACGATTGTGGATCGTGACTATATCGAGTTCAGTAACTTACAACGACAAATGTTGTTTACGGAACAAGATGCGATTGATGCGATGCCGAAAGTGATTGCGGCAAAAGAAAAACTGCAAGAAATCCGAAGTGATGTCATTATTGATGCGCATATTGCACAAGTAAATCCACAGTTTCTTGAAGCACATGGAACTGAAGTAGATTTAATTTTAGATGCGACAGATAATTTTGATACACGTTTATTAGTGAATGATTTTGCGTATAAATATAATATACCTTGGATATATGGCGGGGTCGTACAAAGTACATATATCGAAGCTGCTTTCATTCCTGGACAAACGCCGTGTTTCAATTGTCTGATGCCGCAATTACCGGTAATAAATATGACGTGTGACACAGTAGGCGTGATACAACCTGCAGTGACAATGACTACGAGTATGCAGACACGTGATGCATTGAAAATCCTGACAGAAACACCATTTACGCCTAAATTAACTTATGGAGATATTTGGGAAGGTACACACTATACATTCGGATTCAGCCGTATGTTTAATGCTGACTGTCATACGTGCAGTGAACATGCGACATATCCGCATTTGAATCACACTGATTTACAGTTTGCGACATTGTGCGGAAGAGATACGGTACAATATAATAATGAAGATATTACCCAGGAAATGTTGAAAGAATATCTTGAAACACATCATATTAAGTATCATGCGAACCCTTATATGATACGTTTCGAGTTCAACAATCACCGGATTGTCAGTTTCTCAGGCGGACGCATGTTGATACATGGCATGACAAAACCTGAAGAAGCGATTAAATTAATGAATCAATTACTCGGTTGAGTAAATCACATAGGAGGCTTAATCAATGAAAAATGAACACGTGAACGTCAAGTTAGATCGAACAATCAACGCAGCAGTCTTAACTGTGTCTGATACGAGAACTAAAGAAACGGATAAAGGCGGCAACTTAGCTAAAGAATTATTATCAGAGATTAATGTGGAAATCACAGATGACCACTATACAATCGTTAAAGATGATAAGCAAGCGATCACTGAACAAGTACAGCAATGGTTGAATGAAGATGTAGACGTTATTATCACAACAGGCGGTACAGGTATCGCGCAACGTGATGTGACGATTGAAGCAGTTACTCCTTTATTAACAAAAGAAATTGAAGGTTTCGGAGAGTTGTTCAGATATTTAAGTTATGCTGAAGATGTAGGAACACGTGCTTTATTATCACGTGCTGTCGGCGGCACAGTAGGTGAACAATTGATTTTCTCACTACCAGGTTCATCTGGTGCAGTCAGACTAGCAGTTGAAAAATTAATTAAACCTGAATTGAATCATCTCATCCATGAATTAACAAAATAATAAGCAGAAAGAAGCGGTTAGATTTTACTCAGGTAAAAGCCTAACCGCTTCTTCTCTGTACTGATTGACTGAATAAGGGAAAACACTGAAAGGAATCACTGGTTTCATGAGATTCCGCCAGCTTTTTCATCCATTCAGCCTATTTATCTTAAAAGAGTCGCATTATATAATAGAAGTAACATGAAAAAACGGAACGATTGTACGATGCGATGCAATATCACAATGTCAATGGTTCCGTAGTGCTGTTGTGAAGTTCATGTTTACTTAGAAAAAAGGGTAAAACATGAGCAACAACAGTTTATGATCTGCGGTAATCTCCGGATTTCCCGCCAGATTTTGAGATAAGGTAAGTTTCACCGATGACCATGCCTTTATCAAGTGCTTTGGTCATATCGTAAACGGTTAAAGCCGTCGCTGAAGCGGCTGTGAGAGCTTCCATTTCTACACCGGTTTTACCTGATGTAGAGACTGTAGCTTCAATATTAAGTGTATATGACGATGTTGTATCCCATTCAAAGGCAATATCGATACCCGTCAGTGAGAGCGGATGACACATAGGAATAATCGTAGAGGTATTCTTAGCTGCCATGATTCCCGCGATTTGGGCAGTATTCAGCACATTACCTTTCTTATTTGTATGTTCTACAATTTGCTTGTAAATTGCTTCGTTAACAGTAATGCTTGAATGCGCAGTCGCAACACGCTTTGTGATATCTTTATCAGAAACGTCGACCATTTTCGCATTACCTTGAGCATTGATATGAGTAAATTCAGACATGTTATTCCTCCTCGCTTAGACATTATAGCATGAAATAAAATAGATGTTAGGAGCAGATAGTTTATGCCAGTTGAAAAAAGAAATCCAATTGCGGTAAAAGAAGCAATCAAACGTGTGGTTGCACAAGAATTTCGTACAGAAACAAAACAAGTGCCATTAAATGACAGTTTAGGTTATGTACTGTCTGAAGATATAGTCGCAACATATGAATTTCCACGTTTTAATAAATCACCTTATGACGGCTTTGCGTTAAGAAGTGAAGATACAAAAGGTGCAAGCGGGGACAACCGTATTGAATTTGAAGTCATCGATCACATCGGTGCAGGCAGTGTGTCTGATAAAACAGTCGGACCTAACCAAGCTGTACGTATTATGACAGGTGCTGAAATTCCAGCAGGTGCAGATGCAGTTGTAATGCTTGAACAAACACGTGAAGATGAGCATTCATTTACGATTCGAAAAGCCTTTGAACATAATGAAAATGTTTCATTAAAAGGTGAAGAAACAGAAGTCGGAGATGTTGTCTTAAAAGAAGGTCAACGTATTAATGCCGGTGCAATTGCGGTACTTGCGACATTCGGCTATACAGAAGTACCAGTGCGTCGTTTACCATCCGCTGCGATTATTGCGACAGGCAGTGAATTATTAGATGTCGGTGATGAATTAGAGCCAGGTAAAATCCGCAACTCTAATGGACCGATGATTCAAGGTTTATTAAACCAATTCGGTTTAGACTGTGAAGTCTATAAAATTCAAGAAGATGACTTCGACAGTAGTTTAGCGGTGGTCAAAGAAGCATTGGCTTCTCATGATATGGTCATTACAACAGGCGGCGTATCTGTTGGTGACTTCGACTATTTACCAGCTATTTACAAAGAAATCGGTGCAGAAGTCTTATTCAATAAAGTACAAATGCGTCCAGGTAGTGTCACTACTGTTGCGGTAGCAAATAATCAATATTTATTCGGTTTATCAGGCAATCCATCAGCTTGCTATACTGGGTTTGAATTGTTTGTAAAACCTGCAGTCTTAAATATGATGGGTGCGATTGAACGTTTCCCTCAAGTTGTGAAAGCGACATTAATGGAAGACTTCAAAAAAGCTAATCCATTTACGCGTTTCATCCGTGCAAAAGCGACATTAAATGGTTTGCAAACAACAGTAGTACCTTCTGGTTTCAACAAATCAGGTGCAGTTGTCGCAATTGCGCATAGTAATGCGATGATTATGTTGCCGAGCGGTACACGCGGCTTTGAAAAAGGCTATACAGTGGACGTTATTCTGACTGAAACTGACACTTTCGAAGAGGAATTAGCACTATGATTCTACAAATTGTGGGATATAAAAATTCTGGCAAAACAACCTTGATGACAGAAACAGTTAAGTTTCTGAAAGCACAAGGTTATCGTGTAGTGACGATTAAACACCATGGACATGGTACAGAAGATATTTCATTACAAGCAGCAGAAGTCGACCATATGAAGCACTTTGAAGCAGGGGCAGACCAAAGTATTGTGCAAGGTCACGCATTAAGAGAAACAGTCACACGTACGACAGAACAAAGTTTATCCCGCATGATTGAGTCAGCGGTCACGATTGATTATGATGTATTATTAGTCGAAGGCTTTAAACAAGCAGACTATGATAAAGTAATTATTTATAGAGATGAAGCGGAATTAGTTTCTTTATCTGAGCTGAGTCATGTACAATATAAGTTACCGTTTCAAAAAAATACAGAGTTAAGTCATTTTAAAAAATGGTTATTAACTTTTATCGATAGAAAAAAGGATGAGTCAAAATGAAACAATTTGAAGTTGTGACTGAGCCGATTCAAACTGAACCTTATCGAGATTTTACACTGACACCGCATCAAGGTGCAGTAGTAGTCTTTACAGGTCATGTCAGAGAATGGACAAAAGGCATTCGTACAGAACACTTGGAATACGAAGCTTATGTGCCAATGGCTGAGAAAAAATTAGCGCAAATCGGCGATGAAATCAACGAACAATGGCCAGGCACGATTGTCAGCATTGTTCACCGTATCGGACCTCTGCATATTTCTGATATTGCAGTACTAATCGCAGTCTCTTCACCACATAGAAAAGACGCGTATGCGGCAAATGAATATGCAATTGATCGTATTAAAGAAGTGGTGCCGATTTGGAAGAAAGAAATATGGGAAGATGGCGCACAATGGATCGGCCATCAACGTGGTTATCACGAAGATGCGATTGAAAGGGGGCAAACAGAATGAAAGTCCTTTATTTTGCAGAAATCAAAGAAATCTTACAAAAAGGTACAGAAGAATTTGAATTAGAAAATGAGATGACAGTAGAGGCGTTCAAAAAGTATTTATTTGAAACGTATCCAGAAATCAGCGGTAAGCAATTCCAAATCGCATTGAATGAGGAATTTGTACCGAATGATGAAATGATTCAACCTTCTGATGTCGTTGCGTTGATTCCACCGGTAAGCGGAGGTTAAGAAAGTGAAAGCAATTATTTTAGCAGGCGGACGTTCAGAACGTTTCGGTTCGCCTAAGGCATTTGCGAGGCTCAATGGTAAAATGTTTTATCAACATATTATCGAAGCCTTGAATGAAGCCAATATGTTTAATGAGATTATCATTAGTTCTAGTGCGGAATTAGCTGATCAATTTAAAGATGTCAAAGTGGTTGTTGATGATGAAGAACATCAAGCGAAAGGACCGCTTTCAGGTATCTACTCTGTGATGAAACAAGACTTTGAAGCAGAGTTATTCTTTGTCATCTCTGTTGATACACCATTGATTACTGAAAAAGCTGTCAGCACGTTATACCAATTTATGGTTGAACATGTCATTGAAGATCAATTAGATATTGCGGGGTATGAAGAAGAGGGGTATCCGATTCCTACTATCGCATTTTATAGTCCGACGTGTTTACCAGTCATTGCACGTGCACTAGAATCTGATGATTATAGTATGAAACATGTTTATAACCAAGTTGCTTCTGACTGGCTGGATGTACATGAGGTTGATACAAGACCGGATTGGTACCAAAATATTAATTACCAAGATGATTTAGCCAAGGTCAGAAATCAATCGTTTTGATGAGATGTATCAAACGATAAGAGAGAAAGAAAAGGGGGTCAAAAGATGGTAAAACAAATAACAGATAAATTAGGTCGCCCGATTCGCGACTTAAGATTATCCGTGACAGATCGCTGTAATTTCCGTTGTGATTATTGTATGCCTAAAGAAATTTTCGGCGATGACTTTGTCTTTTTACCCAAAGATGAATTATTGACTTTTAGTGAAATGGAAAGAATTGCTCGCGTATATACACGTCTAGGTGTGAAGAAGATTCGTATCACCGGCGGGGAACCTTTAATGCGTAGAGATTTATATAAATTAATTGCCGCTCTTAATGACATTGAGGGCGTAGAAGATATTGGTTTAACTACCAATGGTCTGTTATTGAAAAAACACGGACAGAAGTTATATGATGCAGGTTTAAGACGTATCAATGTCAGCTTGGATGCGATTGATAATGAATTATTCCAATCTATCAATAACCGTAATATCAAAGCAGATACCATCCTTGAGCAAATCGATTATGCAGTATCAATCGGTTTTAAAGTGAAAGTGAATGTTGTCGTTCAAAAAGGTGTTAATGATGACCAAATTATCCCAATGATTCAGTATTTCAAAGACAAAAATATTGTCGTGAGATTTATTGAATTTATGGATGTCGGTAACGACAATGGTTGGGACTTCAGTAAAGTCGTCACAAAAGATGAAATGTTAGCGATGGTTGAAGATGAGTTTGATATAGAAGCGGTTGAACCGAAATACTATGGTGAAGTCGCAAAATATTATCGTCATAAAGATAATGGTGCGCAGTTCGGTTTAATTACCAGTGTTTCTCAGTCATTCTGTTCAACATGTACGAGAGCGCGTTTATCTTCTGATGGTAAATTCTATGGTTGCTTATTCAGCACAGTAGACGGCTTTAATGTCAAAGAATTTATGCGTTCAGGTAAATCTGATGATCAATTACAAGCGAAGTTTGAAGAGTTATGGCATATTCGTGATGACCGTTACTCAGATGAACGTACTGAACAAACGGTCGCAAATCGCAGACGTAAGAAAATTAATATGAACTATATCGGCGGTTAAGTCGAATGAAATATATGTAATAAAAAGCACGTCTTTCTGAGTTTTTCGGAAAGGCGTGCTTTTTCATAATGATTACTTTGCGAAGGTTTCAAATTCTTTGATGACAGATGCGACGAATTCACGTTGGGTCTTATCTAATAAATAAAAGACTTGGCGTTCATCAGTTTCTGAACGCTCTTTTGCGATCAGCTCTCTTTTATAAAGTTTTCTTATTAATACATCAATTTTACTCGTATTCCATTTCATATCGTAATGGAGTGTATCCCTCAATACTTTACCTGTAATTTTGTCAGTACCATTGAAGCGGTATAAAATTATGAACTCCTCCATGGTAAGATGATGTTCTGCTTTTAGCCAATATTTAATTTGACTAAGTTTACATTCTGTCTCAATTAAATGATCAATTGTCTTTGACATTGATATTCCTCCTCTTGCCCTTTCATAGTTGTATTCCCCCAGGAATAATAATTGTTTTACTTATTATATTATATAAC
>NZ_PZGG01000049.1 GCF_003043455.1 Staphylococcus simulans
ATTCAAAATAATCATTTTAAAAGTGTTTTTGATTTAAATGTTCCTATTTATATTTATAAGCTATATACAGGACACTATAACAATGTAAAGAGTGATATAAACATTGATGAAAAACTTGAAGAGATTTTTGAGTTGAATAATAGTGAGTTTTACCAATTTGTTATAAATAAGTTGACAGGGAGTACTACTAAATTTACTGAAAACCACACTATTACAACGAAATATTTGAACTTATCTAATATTGCATATAATCAAATATTCGAAGATAAATTTAGCGAACGTCTATCAGAATTGAATGATGAAAAAAGAGAAGAAATTGAAAATATAATGAAAAGTGAATAGGAAATTTAAACTCTCATCTTTTCTCTATTATTATTGATTAACCTTTTTCATTAGGGTAATTAAAATACAAAATAAGAAAGAGAAAGGAGCGTACACTATGGCGATACGTTGTATATATGCGACACCAGATCATGAAGTTATTGCGACGGATAAAGTTGAAGAAGTGCCAAAAGAAAGTGTGTTTACTTGGTATGACTGTATCCAGCCGACGAAAGAAGAAACGCATTTTCTCGCAACCGCATTTGAATTGAATATTCAAGAGATAACAGCTTCTATATATACGTTAAGACGTCCGAATCTCTATCATGATAATCAAAATGATGTTGAACATTTATTGATGCATGCGATAGATGGAAAGGACTTTGAAGCCGAACCACTAGGGATTACGATAGACGGTAATCATGTGATTACGGTTCATGAGGCTGAACTTCAAACGGTGACACAGTTATTTGATGCTGTTAAAACAAACAAAGTAAAACGAGATGCTGGATTAATCGCATTGAAGTTATTGAATGGGATTGTGGAGTCTTACTACCCTTATGTAAATACGATTGAAGATCAGGTGTTTTCGTTTCAATATGAAGAAGAGGATCGCAAGCAGCGACGTGCATTTATGAAACAAGTGTATGAAATACGGTCTGAGATTATTAAGTTGAAGCGGATATTACTGCCTATGGAACAAATGGTCAATGCGATTCAGACTTTAGACATTTATGACAGCAATCAAGATAAAGCACGTTTGTATCATCAAATCTATAATCATTTGAAACATCAAAATGCGACATTGCAGTCTTGTGAAGCATTGACGGATGATATTAAAGACAATAATCAGTCTTATCACTCAAGCCGTATTAATTCAGTAATTAATGTACTGACGATTATTTCATCTATCTTCTTCCCGTTATCCTTCTTGGCTGGTTGGTATGGCATGAATTTCACAAACATGCCAGAGCTGCATGGTCAGTACAACTACTTTATTTTTATCGCTTTTTCAATCGTTATCGTAGTGGTATTGTTGTTAATCTTTAAAAAGAAAAAGTGGTTCTAACTATAAAATGCCTTTGAAGACATCATATTGTCCTCAAAGGCATTTTAATATTGATAATAGTTTTAGTCTTTATTTGATAGCTTGATAAATGACGTCATCTACAATGATTTCCACATTATCGTGGTTGTGAAGGATAGACGCAGGTAAATCTTCAGTTGTTTCACCGTTGACAAGTCGTTGTATCGCATCGATTTTCTTATCTCCGAAGGCTAGTAAAATAATACGTTTTGCGCGCATGATAGAAGAAAGACCCATAGATAGTGCTTGTTTCGGTACATCTTCTGAGTGTTTGAAATGAACACTGTTCGCATGCATTGTAGAAGGTGTAAGGTCTACGACTCTTGTTTGGCTATCGAAAGGCGTACCAGGTTCGTTAAAACCGATATGACCATTTTCACCGATACCTAAAATTTGGATGTCCGGTTGGCCGACAGCTTTAAGCGCATCTTCGTAATGTTTTGCTTCTTGATCTAAGTCTTCAGCTACACCGCTCGGAATATAGATATTATCTTCATTCCATTGTTCATTTTGATTAAAGAAACGTTGATGCATGTATGCATAATAGCTATGCAGATCTTTTGGACCTGCACCGACGTATTCGTCTAAGTTGAACGTTCTGACACCACTGACATTGACGTGATTCGCGTTTAGTAAATCTGACAGCTGTGTATACAAATCTGTCATCGTCGAGCCTGTAGCTAGTCCTAAGACAGCATCAGGGCGTGCTTTGATTTGTTTCAAGAATTCGATTGCGACATATTGACTGGCAAGTTGTTTATTTCTTAAGTTGTAGAGTTGCATTTCTAATCCTCCAAGTAGTATGACTATTCTTTTACGGCGTTAATAAAACGTTCTGTAATTTGTTTCGGACGTGTAATCGCACCGCCGACAACCGTACAGTGTACACCTAAATCACTGACTGCTTTATACATTTCTGGTGTAATCACATTACCTTCAGCGATGACTTTCGCATTCACTTTATCTAAGACTTCTCTTAAGAATGCGAAGTTATTTTCATATAGGATATGACCTTGTGTGTAGTCTGTATATCCGCGTAATGTTGTACCTACGTAATCAAAGCCAAGCTCATCCGCATGTTCTGCTTCCTCAATTGTTGAGATATCAGCCATGATTTCAACGTTTGGTGCTTTTTCACGAATATAAGCGACAAGTTCTTCCAACGTTTCTTTCGGACGTTCTTGTTTTGTCGCATCTAACGCGATGACTTCACATTTACTTTCAATCAGTTCATCGACTTCTTTAGAAGTCGCAGTAATATATACTTTTGAACCTGGATAATCTCTTTTAACGATACCGATAACAGGTAACGGTACTTCTTCTTTAATTGCGATGATATCTTCTTTACTGTTTGCGCGAATACCGACTGCACCGGCTTGGTACGCAGCTAGTGCCATTTTCGACATAATAAATGATGAATGTAACGGTTCATCAGGCAAAGCCTGACAAGAAACGATTAAACCTTGTGGTAACATAAGCACACACTCCAAAATAATGTAAATTTGTAAATATAGTAGTTCAAAGGTTGTCGGTTAATTTACTCATATCATAACATGATGAAATTTTTATTCAATTCTTTACTATCATTTGAAAAAGATTTTCATATATAATAGAGTAAATGTAATACCTTAAGGGGAGTGAAGAGGCATGAAGTTTGAAAATCGTGTTCAACGTAGCCGCCATTT
This sequence comes from Staphylococcus simulans, assembly GCF_003043455.1. Taxonomy (GTDB): domain Bacteria; phylum Bacillota; class Bacilli; order Staphylococcales; family Staphylococcaceae; genus Staphylococcus; species Staphylococcus simulans_A. The sequence continues at coordinate 3,094 of NZ_PZGG01000049.1, forward strand.
ACTTACTAAAATGGATAAGAAGATTATTGAGTTTATCCGGACCAATGAATTAGATGATCGTTTCTCAACGATTAATTCTTTAGCACATGCGATAGGTACTTCACCGGCTACCATCACTAGATTCAGTAATAAATTGGAATACCATAATTTCCAAGATATGAAATTCAATTTACAACATGAAAAATCAGAGAAAGTTGTGGAGAATGCACCTTTAGTTCAATTGATACATCGTTATCATCAAAATATTATTCAACAAACGGGAGAGTTTATCTCAGAAGAGAAAATCAAACGATTTGCGCATTACTTAAAGACCAGTCGACAAGTCAGCTATGCAGGACTCGGCAGTTCTGGTTTAACTGCGAGTGAGTTTTATTACCGCACGATGCGTATGGGCATTCGAGGTAATGTTTCAACAGATGCGCATCAAATGAAAATCTCAGCTTCATTGTTATCTTCACAAGATATGTTTGTCGGTATTTCTAATAGTGGTGAAACACAAGAACTCGCTGATGCGGCTAAAATCGCACATGAACAAGGTGCCTTTGTGGCTGTGGTCACAAATTATAAAGGCAGTCTGATTACGAAACATGCAGATTTAGTTTTAATCACTTCTGCGAAGTCGAATGTCAATGATGCACGTTTTATTAACACACAAACTGCGACGACATTCTTGATGGATATTATCTGTTACTTATTATTAAACAATGACTATATGAACCAGCTTTACCAACGTACACGTCGTACAATATTAGAGAAAGACGAAGATAAGTAAGGCTAACGGTTGTCTGCAGTAAGACATACGGAACACTAAATAAACCGCGTACTATCAAGGGTTTTGAGACCTCTAGAGATAGTGCGCGGTTTTTCTTTAACCTTCGGTAATTGCGCCGAATAACGCTGCGTGATTTTCAGTTTTCGTTGTTTGGATAGGTGCGTGACCATAGTTTGGCGGCAAGAATTGATTGATTTTAGGTTCAATATATCGGATAAGATTTTCACCTTGAGATGAAATACCGCCGCCGATTAAAATCAAACCTGGATCATAAATGATTTGAATTTGCGCAATACCTTCTGCGACATAAGTGGCCCATTCCTCCAAGATAGCTTGTGCATGTTTGTCATTTGATTGTGCGAGTTCAAATAACTTCGGCACATCTGTACCATATTCAAAATTTCGTTCCTGCATCAAAGCTTTGAGTGCTGACGTTGAAGCACGTTGTTCAAATGTTTTCTGATCAGTGTCACGATATAATAAATAGCCGATTTCATTCGCGCGATGACGTGCACCGCCATAAACACCTAGTTGTTGATTATAAAATGCCCCGCCGATGCCTGTACCTAAAGTTAAGCAGAAAATATTATCTTCTTCGTAATCATTCAGTGCTAACTCTCCAAGTAGGGCTGAATCCACATCGTTGTGTACGGTCATAGTAGATGCAAGATCTTTAAGTGAACGACGGAAGTTCGTACCGTCGAAATTTTTAATAGTTGGACCAGTATAAACAATTTCTCCTAATTCTGAATCCACAACACCTGCGCTGGAAATGCCGATATGGGGTTTATCCAAGTTATGTTTTGTGATGAGTTCGTGTGCTAACTGATAGACTTCATCGATAATCAGTGTCGTCACGTTATCAGGTGTTGAGATTTTCTTATAATCTGTAATTTCTTGTTTTTCATTGATGAGGGCTGCTTTGATGTTTGTGCCTCCGATATCTATTGCGATCTGGTTCATAAGATGATTCCTCCTCTGCTTCCACTTCATTATATATAGAGCATACTTCAACTAGGAAGTGTAAATCCAATTTTGAAAATTATTTTCATTATTTTGTCCATATTTTGTTACAATCTTTCAAAACCAGTTGTGTAGGGATATGATAGCGTTTACAATTGGAAGTGTAAATATAGTATAAACAAGGGACATTGTTGGATGTTTAGGATAGCCATTGTGCTATTAATACTTAACTTGGAGGATGTTAGATATGGAAGAAAAATTAAAAGGCTTATATGCTGCGTTACTTGTTCCATTTGATGAACAAGGACAAGTGAAAGAAGAAGGCCTCAAACAAATTGCGAGAAATGCGATTGAACATGAAAAATTAGACGGTTTATATGTTAATGGCAGCTCTGGTGAAAACTTCTTAATCAACACAGAACAGAAAAAACAAATCTTCAGACTTGCGAAGGAAGCAGTCGGCGATGATGTGAAATTAATCGCACAAGTAGGCTCATTAGATTTAAATGAAGCGATTGAATTAGGTAAATACGCGACTGAACTTGGTTATGATGCCATTTCAGCAGTAACACCTTTCTACTATCCTTTCTCATTCGAAGAGATTAAACAATATTACTTCGATTTAATCGAAGCAACTCAAAATAATATGATTATTTATGCGATTCCTGATTTAACAGGTGTCAACATCAGTATCGAACAATTCGGTGAGTTGTTCAATCACGAGAAAATTGTAGGTGTGAAATACACTGCACCAAACTTCTTCTTATTAGAACGTATCAGAAAAGCATATCCAGACAAACTGATTTTATCAGGCTTTGATGAAATGTTAGTTCAAGCTGCGATTTCAGGCGTGGATGGTGCCATCGGTTCTACTTATAATGTGAACGGTGTGCGTGCACGTCAAATCTTCGATTTAGCTAAAGAAGGCAAAATTGATGAAGCTTACCAAATTCAACATGATACAAATGACATTATTGAAGGCGTTTTAAGCATGGGCTTATACCCAACCCTTAAAGAGATCTTAAAATCACGCGGTATCGACGGCGGTGTGCCGAAACGTCCATTTGCGCCTTTCAATGAATCAAACAGAGAAGCGTTAAATAATCTTATTGATAAATACAACTTGTAATACCGACATAATACGTTAAGGGGTGTTGTTTATGCAACAAGTGGGTTTTGGCACATGGAACTGGGTAGCAGTCATTACCTATCTAGTAGTCATGTTAATAATTGGAGCGTACTTTACTAAGCGCGCAGGTCAAAGCACAGATAGTTTCTTTACAGCCAGTGGACGCCTTCCTTCGTGGGCCATCGGTTTCTCAATCTATGCAACGACATTAAGTGCGATTACATTTATGTCTACACCAGAAAAAGCATTTTTAACTGACTGGTCGTATATCGCAGGGAACATCGCGATTGTCGCAATTATCCCAGCTTTAATCGCATTCTACGTACCGTTCTTCAAGAAGCTTCGCGTAACGTCAGCTTACGAATATCTTGAAGCACGTTTCGGACCAAGTGTCCGTGTTCTCGGTTCATTACTTTTCGTAGTGTTCCACTTAGGTCGTATCGCAATCGTAATTTACTTACCAACACTTGCGATTACAGCCGTTACAGATATTAATCCTTATTTAGTCGCAAGTTTAGTAGGGATTTTATGTATTCTTTATACTTTCCTCGGCGGTTTCGAAGGGGTGGTATGGAGTGACTTTATCCAAGGTGTAATCCTTTTAGGCGGTGCCCTCATGATTATCGTGATTGGTGCGATGGAAATCAAAGGCGGTTTCGGCACAATCCTTCATGATGCATTAGCTGAGAAAAAGTTATTGAGTGTCGATAACTGGAAGTTGAATACAACAGCGGCAGCCTTGCCGATCATCTTCTTAGGAAACATCTTTAACAACTTACATCAATATACAGCCAGTCAAGATGTAGTACAACGTTACCAAGCATCAGACTCTATTGATGAAACGAAAAAATCATTATGGATTAACGGTATCTTAGCGTTAATCTCAGCGCCGATTTTCTATGGTATGGGTACAATGATGTATTCATTCTATGAGCACGAAGCAGCGTTACCACAAGATTTCAACACGTCTTCAGTGGTACCATTCTTTATCTTGACTCAAATGCCGCCATTTGTAGGGGGATTATTAATCGCAGCGATCTTTGCGGCAGCGCAATCAACGATTTCTTCAAGTTTGAACTCGATTTCTGCGTGTATTTCTGAAGATATTAAAGATCGTTTCTTCAGTAAAGGTACAGATAAAGGCAACGTTCGCTTTGCACGTTGGACAATCATCATCGCAGGTTTATTAAGCTATGGTATTGCGATTTACTTAATCGCAGCGGATTCTAACAACTTATGGGATTTATTCTTATTAGTTACTGGATTATTCGGTGTACCTTTAGCAGGTATCTTTGCGGTTGGTATTTTCACAAAACGTGCGAATACATTCGGTGTCTTAGTCGGATTATTCACAGGGGTTATTGTCGCTTACCTATTAAAAGGTATCGGTGGCGCGAACTCACCATTCTATGTATCAATTATTTCATTCTTCATCGCATTCTTATTCGGATACATTGTGAGTCTGTTCGTACCTGCTAAATATACGAAAGACATTACAGGTTTAACAATTTACGATAAAGATAAACCATCTACGTATATTTCTAAAACAAGACAATAAGCTGAAACAATCAGATAGATAAACAAACAACCTTATATAAACATAAAAAAGTGATGAGTACGCAATGTATGCATCACTTTCTTTTATTATAACTTAAACTTGAAAGATATTATTAAAGGCTTCAGCCATTGTAGGATGTGTATAGATATTGTTGGCTAATACTTCTGCCGGGATTTGTTGATCAATTGCTAGTTTAACAAGGTTGATAATTTCTTCAGAATTACGACAATACAATGTTGCACCGAGTACTAAGCCTGATTTTGCATCTATCACTGCTTTTAACATACCGCGTGGATCATTATTTACTTTATGCCGTGGAATGTTTTTAACCGCAAGTTTTGTTTCATGGACTTCATAGCCTGCAGCTTCTGCTTCATCTTTGGTCATGCCGACACGAGAGAATGGTGGGTTAATGAACATAGAATATGGTACCACGCCGCGATTTTCTGTCGTACGTTTACCTTCACCAAAGATACTATCTTTAATAATTCTGAAGTCATCGAGTGAAATGTATGTGAATTGTAAGCCGCCAGTAACATCACCTGCTGCATAAATATTAGGTACAGCTGTTTGTAGGTGTTCGTTAACTATCACTTCACCATGTTTGCCGACTTCGATATCTGTTTGGTCTAAACCAAGGTCTGAGGTATTTGGATGACGGCCTGTCGCAAGTAACACAGCATCTGCTTCGAATTCACCTTGTGAAGTATGCACAATTGTACTGCGTGCTTGATCTTCAAAGCGTTGTGTTTCAACATTGTAAACAATGTTTACACCGTCTTGAATTAAATCTTCTTCAATAAGTTCAACAATTTCACGGTCTTCTTTTGGTAATAACGTATCGTGATGTACAAACATTGTCACTTTAACACCGAAACGTGCGAAAAGTGATGCGAATTCTAATGCGATATAACCTGCACCGACAATCACTAAGTGTTCAGGTTTGAATGGTAAGTCCATAATACCTGCAGAATCATAAAGATGTTTTGAATCTTCAATACCTGCTATGTTTGGGATAACGGGTGTAGAGCCTGTATTGATTAAAATGTCTTCAGCAGTTAAGACATCTAATTCTTGGCCTGCTTCATCTAATAATACGATTTCTTTATTAGATTTAAATTGTGCTGTGGCATTAATCACATCAATCCCTGGTGTATCTGCCAACATATGATAGTTTTTGTTATTTAATGCGTTCACGACTTCGCGTTTACGATCAAATGCACTCGCAAAAGAGCTACCTTCTAAACTGTCGTGTATTAATGTTTTAGACGGAATACAACCGACGTTGATACATGTACCGCCATACATTTTCTGGTCTTTCTCTACCATTGCGACTTTCTTGCCTTCATTTGCCGCAAACTTAGCTAAAGTTTTACCTGCTTTACCAAATCCAATAATCACTAAATCATAATGTGTCATGAAATCTTCCTCCAAATTCTTAAATTGCTGTTAATGTTTCACGTAAAACTTCTTCAATAGTGAAACCACGATAATACTGCATCAGCAGTTCGTGTTCCATCGCATGATGTTTAGCCATAGTATTCCCGATTTTTCGAGAAATCTCACAATGACTGGCAGAATTTCCTGTAAAAAGACGACCTTGTGTGCGTTCAGCAGTAAATAATTGAAACAAATCTGCTAAATCCGCTTTGGCTGTTTTATCATTTGCCTGATAGCCGCCGTACTTACCACGAACAGTATCGATATAGCCTTGTTCCACTAACTTTCCTGTCACACGCCGTAATTGTACTGGGTTAATACAAACTAACTCAGACAAAGCTTTGCTTGAGAATCGTTCATCTGCATGCTTGGTTAAGAAAGTCAGCACATGCACCGCAATATTAAATTCTAAGTTCACTGTGTTCACCTTCTTATTGTAACTATTATAATTACATTTAACACTATTTCGAGAGAAAAATAAACAGTTTTGCTCATAATGGTTTATTGATGGGGTAAGACAGGTAATTATTCATAATAATAAAGTGAGTTATTTGATAAATAACATAGAAGATTGCGTAATGGACATTGATTGTCCACTTATAACTGTATATTGAACTGTAGGAGATGGTAAACATGGATAAATCAACAAGAGTATTGAATATCTTCACACGTTTGTTGAATGGGGAAACAGTTAGAAAATCAGATCTCTCTGATTTTGGGAATGTGAGTACGAAATCAATTCAAAGAGATATTAGAACGATTAATGATTTTTTCTATGAAAGTGAATATTGGAATAATAGAAATACTGAAATTGTACATAAAAAGGGCGGCTATGAATTAGTTACACATTCTAACAGTTTAAGTGGCCTAGCATTACTGGGATTGATGGTTAAAATCAAAAGCTTAACACCTATCTTGCATGTAGATGTGTATAACTTATTTAGAAGAGAAATACAGGGCATGCGTATTGAAGATAGAAAAGTTTTAAGTGAAATGTTGGATCATTTTAATAATCGAGATGAAACATTCCCAGGTGAAACGCTCATGCTAATCGAAAAAGCAATCAGTCAAAAATACTTAGTATGGATGAAAATGAATGGTCGAAATATTGAAGTGAAACCTTTATCTACAATGTATATGCATTATGACTACTGGTTTACGTATGAGTATGATAAAACAGTTTATACTGAACGTGTACGTCACATCAAAAATTTTAAAGTCTCTGACCATGTTTTTGATGAAGTGAAAAGTAAAGAACTCGTAACGGTCGAAATTGATGAGTCGAAAATGGCGTTGTTCCGCCAACAATATAAGATAGTCGAAGTATTAGACCGTACACAGGATGGAAAAATTATAGTGAAAGTTGCTTGTACGGAATTAGACGCATATTATATTGCCTATCAAATGGCACCTTTAGCACGTATTTTAGAACCTCAAAAATACATTGATAGTTTTATTGAGCGTATTAATCAAATCAAAAGTTGCTATGAGTAAACAAAAATAAAGGTAAGTAAACTGTAAACAAGAAAGTTTATATAGATGGAAATTTTAAATGAATTTATTAAAAAACAAAAAAGTTTGCGTTAATGGACAATAAATGACCACCTAGATGTGTATAGTAAGATATATTATGTTTTTATTAGGATTGATTGAAGTATACAGGAAGGTGGAAGATTAATGAATTTACAAGAGAAAAGTTTCATTGAATCACAAGTCGCAAACAAAGCGAAACAACCTATGATTGCTTATGTATTATGGTTCTTCTTTGGAAGCTTGGGAGGACACCGTTTTTATTTTGGTAAAACGGGATCAGCTATTGGAATGATTGCATTAACGTTATTAACAGCTTGGTTTACATTTGGTATTCCAACGCTGATTTGGGTGATAGTGGATGCATTCTTAATACCAGGTTGGGTTGAAGCGGACAGAACAAGAGTCAGAAGAGAAGCAGAGAATGAAGTACAATTAATGCAAGGTAGCCATTCATAATTTATATGACAGCTACATAAAAAGAATGAAAATAGAGTCAATAGACGAATACCCCCTTACACATGATAAAGTGAGGGGGTATTTCTATGTAAGTATGCTTGAAGAAAGATTTCATACTTGAATAACTAAATCGTGCTTTTAGTGCGGTGCAACCTCTCTTCAATGACGTCAATGCGCATTTCGATAATATCTTTTTCTGCTTTAAGTACTTTAAGGTGTGCTTCTAAAACATCTGAAATTTGGGCTTTGTTTTCGTTAAGTTGTTCAATGTGATACTTAATTCTCTTGAGCGGCATATTGAGCAGGCTTAAGCATTGAATTAAGCTGATGATTTCTATGTCTGTTTCAGAATATATACGTTGATTATTTGCATTTCGTTCAATGTTCATCAATAAACCATGCTTTTCATAATAACGTAATTTACTCTTAGAGATATGTTTCATCTCAGAGACTTCTTGAATAGAATACTTTTTCAAACAAATCACTTCCCTTAAACCATAGTTTAACCTGTAGTCTATTGTATAGAAAATATATATGAGGTGAAAGTATGGAGAATTTTGCTGATATTCTAAATGGCAGAAAATCTGTAAAAGGATTTGATCCGGAGTTTAAAATCCCAAAAGAAGAAATGAATGAGATGTTGGAAAAAGCTGCGACAGCACCTTCTTCCGTTAATATGCAGCCATGGAGGGTTGCTGTGGTTGAAAGTGATGAAGCTAAAGCAAAATTAAGACCACTTGTTCAATTCAATACGAATCAAAACGACACATCCTCTGCGATGCTCGTTATCTTTGGTGACTTGCAATGCTATGAGAATGCAGAATATATCTATGATAGTGCAGTTGAAAAAGGTATGATGCCACAAGAAGTGAGAGATCAAATCTTACCACTCGCAAAGAATGGCTATAAAAGTTTAACACGTGAACAAATGAGTGACATTGTAAAAATTGATAGCAGTTTAATGGCTATGCAATTAATGTTAATCGCGAAACAACATGGTTATGATACGAATCCGATTGGTGGATTTGAAGCGGACAAAATTGGTGAAGTCTTAGGCTATCCATTAGAACGTTATGTACCCGTTATGATTATCGCAATCGGTAAACAAGCTAAAGCACCACGTGATTCATTCAGAATGCCAACTGAAAAATTTGTTGAGTTTCAATAATAAGAAGGAGCTGTCAGTGTAAATACTGGCAGTTTTTTTATTATGTATTATCTATATAAAAGGAAGCGGATCGAGTATTGGCTAGTTATTTAAAGATGTACCAAAAAAGACTCTTGCACTTTATAAAATTCTTTGATTTTGCAGAAAAACTTGGTTAAAATAAAGTGATTTGATAATATTGCTCAAAAACTATGAGCATATACTCTACATATTTTTGAAACTGATGATGAGGATGAAGGGTCTTCTGATTAAGAAAAGGTGAAAAAATGTTTATAGGTAAAAACTTAGAAAATATTAGATTGCTAAAGGGGCTTAGCAGAAAAAATTTAGCTGAAAGTATTCAAATTAGTGAACAGGCAGTTTGGCAATATGAAGTTAAAAATATGATGCCTGAAATCAATAAAATTTATGATCTATCTAGAGAATTTAATGTTAAAACCTCATATTTTTTAACTGAACCAAAAGAAGAATTTCATAAAGAAAGTGTAGATAAACATGCAATTGCATTTAAAGCAAGTAATCAGTATGTGTCAACTAAACATTTAAACAAACAATTTTATCAAGCGATTTATCTTACAAACCTTACAGATTATCTATTTTCATTCATTAAGTCGCCTTATATGTATATTATAGATGTGGTAGATGAGGTAGAGAAAATTACTAAACAAGATGTTAATAACAGAGTGATAATTAAACGTGTTGCTCAAAAGGCTCGAGAATTACTTTTAAAAGATAAATATAATCAGGAATTGCTTTTTACTTTAGAAAAAGCAGGGGTTATTATATATGAGAAAAGTATAGATAAAGATGCAGATGCCTTTAGTTTTTGGTCGGAAGCAGGCGTTCCTTATATTATTTTGGGTAGTAATAAAGGTGTTGCAGTAAGAAGAAATTTTGATATTGCTCATGAATTGGGACACTTACTCTTGCATAAGCATATTCAATTTGACTTATTAACGCACGAAGAACATAAAGAAATAGAAAATGAGGCTAATATTTTTGCTTCAGAATTTTTATTGCCAGAACAAGATTTTAAAGAAGATTTTGGAAAGTTATCCAAAAAATCTAATCCAGATTACTTTAAAGTATTAAAAGAAAAATGGTATGTATCTATTCAAGCAATGGGAATGCGTGCCTATTATTTAGATTTAATTACGAGTTCGCAATATCGTTATTTTTGGAGTTCAATTTATAAGAAGAATTACAAAGTGATGGAACCTTTAGACGATGAAATTAAACTTACGCATCCAGTGAAAATGAATAGTTTGTTAGATTTGCTATTTAAAAAGAAAGTTATTACACCACAAAAGTTGTTGGATAATTTACAAGTAGAACCAGAATTTTTAAAAGAGATTGCTAATATCGATTACAAATTATTTGATAAATATATAGAGAAAGAAAGAGAAGAACAAAAAGAAAGCTTGATGAATGACTTCATAGATATATCCAATTATCGCTCTAAATAAGAAGGAGCTGTCAGTGTAAATACTGGCAGTTTTTTATTATGTATTATCTATATAAAAGGAAGCGGATCAACCTTTGGTCGATCCCTTGCTTCCCATCATGTTATGTTTGTAAGACATGATGAACAGTTGCAACGGAGACATCTTTTGAATAAAAATGCCTTTTATTGCCTCTGGGAGAGAAGGGCTTGATAACACCATCCTCTATCCACTCTTCGAGCAGACCTTGAGGATAGCCAGCCTCCACCAATTCGTCTTCGTCAGTAATAAGTTGATCCCAAGCGAAATTAATATCCTCAAGATCTACTGTACTTTCAGAAGTTTCAAATTGTTCCACTATATCACCCTTTCTTGATTAATCTAAGTATGGATAAATAGGGCTTAGCGGAAGAGGCCTGTTTGCACAATCTCTCCATTGTACTGATACCCACTTTTATTATATTTATTTCGAAAACAACCTTTTCATTTAAAGTTTCTCATGTAATTATATTGTTCTTGCTTTGAAAGTAAATGATTTATATTGTGGTATGGTATTTTGCTTTAGATTAAAGAAAATACTGTACGCACTAAGTAGTTTTAAAATAAGGTTTGACTAGTGTAGAAATTTCTTCAACTTTAGCCGCGTAATGCTCATCATGACTTGCAGCTGATTCAATGATGATACCTAAAATTGCACTTGTTAAGAACACTAAGATAGTTTGAACTGAGATGTTGTGCATTTGTAAGTATGCATTGTTTAGTTTAGGTTCTATCAATTCAGTAATGACGGAACCTACACGTGTAAGAAACAGATTAGAGAGTGGACTTTTATAGAGTTTTATAAAAACAACTTTATTTTCATGAATAAAGTTAAAACCATTCAGTATGCCTTGTTTGAAGTTTTCAGGCGTGCTTTCTGAAGCGGCCTGACGCATTGCTTGGGTATAGTCATTCATAATTTCATCTATTACTTCAAATTTATCCGAAAAATGGTTGTAGAATGTACGTCTGCCAATACTTGTTCGTTCACAAATCATCGTGACAGTGATTGTTTCAAAGGGATGTGTATCTAAGAGGTCTAATAAAGTAGATTTAATTTGTTCTATTGTATATTTTGTTCTTTTATCCATATTTATCCTCTTTCTGCACAAAATGTATATAAGTGTGCAGAACTTTCATATAAAGTTCTGCTTAAGAATTCATTCCTTTATCTATGATGTTTATAGTTGAGATTACAAGTTTTCATTATAACGTAATTTCAAAAGAAAAAGGGAGGAATTCATAATGAAGGCAGCCGTTTGGTATGGCGAAAAAGATATTAGAGTTGAAGAGAAACAATTAAAAGAAATGAACAGTGATGATGTCAAAGTGAAAGTAGCTTGGGCAGGTATTTGTGGCTCAGACTTGCATGCTTATTTACATCCTGACTCAGTGCCGATGGAACGAGGAACTGTGCTTGGACATGAATTTTCAGGTGTAGTAGAAGAAGTGGGTTCAAACGTCACAGACTTAAAAAAAGGCGACCGTGTTTGTATTTATCCGATGATGTTCAAAGATCAAGATACTGCATTATATGAACGCTTTGTTACTTTAGATGCTGTGGGTGCGCAGATTGATGGAGGATTTGCTGAATATACTATTATTCCACAGAACTCTGTCTTCAAAGTACCAGCAGATTTATCATTAGAACGTGCGGCATTAGTAGAACCAGCAGCTGTTGCGTATCAAGCTGTTAAAGATGCTGAAATTAAAGAAGATGATATTGTAACTGTTTACGGTGCTGGTCCAATCGGTCTATTTTCAATTGCAGCCGCAAAAGCACAAGGCGCAAAACAAGTAATCGCAATTGATATTGCTGAAGAACGTTTGAAAATTGCTGAAGAAATGGGTGCGGACACAACGATTGATTCCACAAAATCAAATCCTGTAGAGGCTATTAGAAAAATGTATCCCGAAGGTGCAGATGTCAGTGTAGAAGCAGCCGGTGTCGCAGATACATTTACACAATCTATTCAATCCACACGTGTCAGAGGTACAGTCATGATTGTAAGCTTCCATACGCAAAGTATAGAATTTAATGTACCGCAAAATCTATTGTTTACGGGTGTAAATATTATGGGGTCAGTTGGCTATGGTAATGACACTTACGATCAAGTTATGAACGAATTAGCTTCTGGTGAATTAGCATCAGAACCTATCATTACTAGCAAAATCACGCTAGATCGTATTAAAGAAGACGGCTTTGAAAAATTGATTCATGATAAATCTCAAGAGAAAATCTTAATCCAACTCAATGCGTTAGACTAAGTTTCTACTATATAAGAGTAAGTTCAAAGGAGGATGAGCATGTAATGCTTGTGCTCCTTTTTAATTAAGCTAGAATAATACATAAACGTTCAATAAAGAGGAAGGATTAAACAAATGAAAATAGGAGTCATTTCAGATTTACATATCGATCGCCCTTCTGATTATACTGAAGCACAATATACAGAACATTTAGCACAGCTTGTTAAAGAAGCACAATTAGATTTATTAGTGATTGCGGGAGATATTTCAAACGATCATCAACAATCGTATGTCTTTATTCAACAAATGGAAATGTTAACAGGAATAGATGTACGCTTTATTCCTGGTAATCATGATTATTGGTCCACAGATGATACATCTACACAAGTGATTCATGATTTCTTTATGAGTAAGCCTGAACAATTGATGGGCAATCCTTACATTATTAATGATGAATGGGCAATTGTTGGAAATAGTGGCTGGTATGACTATAGTTACGCAAATCCTAAATATAGCCTGGATTATTTAGAACGCAGACGCTTTAAAGGTGCAACGTGGCAAGATAAAGTTCATGTTGATTGGGGCATGCCAGATAGAGAAGTGTCTCGTAAAGCAGCGGAACTGGCAGAAGCGGATATGAAAAAGGTTCAAGATAGAAATATTATTCTGATTACACATGTTGTGACGGATCCTAGTTTTAAAGTGCCGATGCCGCATCGTATTTTCGATTACTTCAATGCATTTATCGGAACTTCTGACTTTATGCGTTTATATCAAGACTATCCTATACGTTATAGCTTGATGGGCCATGTTCATTTCAGAGGAAGTATCACAAAGGATAATATCCATTATAGTTGTGTTTCATTAGGTTACTTCAGAGAATGGCGCACGAAAGATATTGATAAAGAAATGCGTCACGCTTTAAAGGTGATAGAGATATAAAGGAGATTATTATTATGAGTGAACTATTAAGTTTCATATGGAACATTTTAAAAATCATTGTGTTTGGAACGTATTTTATTGTAGCGGTTGGTGCGATGCTGAAGTTGTATGTAAACATGATAGGTTTTTATACGAGGCATTTAAGTCGTGTATTTTCTGAAAGAGAAAATAATGATAGTACAAGATGGATAGTTTTAATTATTTCTATTACCTTAGCGTTTCTTTCCTTTATATTAATGACCTTTATTATTACGAAAGTTATAGGTAATGGCGTACTTTTCCTATTCTTTTTAGCTGGTTTGTATTATATATTTCGATATTATCAACAAAGTAAAGAGAATGATAAGACTATGTAGCTCGTGTATTGGAGAAGATGTGAGAAGCGGATTCGAAATTAAAAATGTAAGGCAAATCCAGAGATTATAAGGGTTTTGCGCACAAGAATCATTATTAAAATATCCGGAAATCAAGGGTTTCAAACATTTCAATACAGTAATAAAGTGATGACAAACGAGAAGGATAAAGTCCTTTTAACCCTGTCTTCACAGTACTTACAAGGTAGTAATATTTCAGTAACTATATTACATGCAAAATACATTTGTTTACAAAACAATTATACGCCTTTATTTAGTGTACTTCCCGTGTTACCTTTAGTCTTGTAATTTTGATTGAGAGAAAAACGAAAAACGTATTAACGAAACAATAAAATTTTTAAGGACGGGAGTTTACATGATGAATAAATTAGTAACAGCTACTATTGTAGGTTTGGGAGTTTCTTCAGTAGGATTTATCAGCCACCACGCTGACGCAGCTGAAAATAACCAAGTTGCACCGCAACAAACACAACAAGCGCAACAAACAGCAGATCAGACTAAAGGTTATTCATATGGATCATACTTCACGAAAGATACACAAGGTAATTACCACCACACATTGGATGGCAATTGGGACCAATCAATGTTTGATAATAAAGAATATCAATTCACTATCGTAGATGAAGCAGGGGCAACACACTATTTCTATTTCCCACAAAGTTTATTAAACCCTAGCTACCAATACGATGACAATAACTATTCAGCAAGTGCATCAAACTCAGATGTTCAAGCAAATGGTTATGACGTAAATGAAGCACCATCATCAGAAGATATCGCAAATAATCCAAACAAAGCTTCAGAAAACAATGCAACATATAACAACAATACATCAAACGCACAATACGAAAACACATATAACCAATCACAAGATAATACAACATATGCACCTGCACAAAACGCTACATCTGATGCAGGCGCAGCACAAAATGTTCAAGCTACACAAGCACCAGCACCACAAACATCACAAGCACAACAAAGCAACGGTTCAACTCAAGCTACACAAGCACCACAAGGTGGCGGTTCAACAGAAGGTTCTGACCAAGCAACTGCACCTACTAACCAAGCAGATGGTGCAACAGCACAAGATGCAGGTTGGTTAACTAAACATCCTAAGATCCAACCATATGGTCAATATCACGGTGGCGGCGCTCACTATGGTGTAGACTATGGTATGCCTGAAAACACACCAGTTTACTCATTAACAGACGGTACAGTAACACAAGCTGGCTGGAGTAACTATGGTGGCGGTAACCAAGTTACAATCCAAGAGAAAAACAGCAACAACTATCAATGGTATATGCACATGAACAGCTTAAATGTTCAACAAGGACAAGATGTTAGTGCTGGTGACCAAATCGGTCTATCAGGTAGCACTGGTAACTCAACTGCACCACACTTACACTTCCAACGCATGCAAGGTGGCGTAGGTAACCAATACAGTGTTAACCCAGACAGCTACATCAACAGCAGAGCATAATTATCAACCTATAGTTCGATATCATTAATCATATTTTACAACCTTTTCGGGGCTGGGACATAAATCCAGTCTCAAATAAAAGCCGAGGAGAATCTTTAATGATTTTCCTCGGCTTTTTATATAAAATACTCATATTATTTCAAAAAAATAAAGCCCTCACGTATAATTAGAGAATA
>NZ_PZGG01000050.1 GCF_003043455.1 Staphylococcus simulans
GCGTTAAACGCGTAAACTCTGATTATTCTTTATTTTTTATATGCTTATCGAGTATGCATTGCATACTCAATAAAAGCTTTACTTTTTATTCATATTATTTTTAAAAAAAGGTGATAAGCCTCAATATCTTATCACCCATTTTGAATTATTCTTAGTTTGATTCAACAGAAGTTTCTTCAGTTTCTTTTGCTTCGCCTTTATCTTCTTCTTTTAAGTCGATGTTTTGCTCAGCAGCTACTTCTTCGTTAGAAACACCTTGTTGTCCTTCTAAGATCGCATCAGCCATTTTGCCTGTTAATAATTTAACGGCACGAATCGCATCATCGTTTGCTGGAATTACGTAATCAATTTCATCTGGATCGCAGTTAGTATCAACGATACCTACGATTGGGATGTGTAATTTACGTGCTTCAGCAATCGCGTTACGCTCTTTACGAGGGTCAACTACGAATAATGCTTGAGGCATTGATTTCATACCACGAATACCACCTAAGAATTTGATTAAACGGTCGTATTCTTTTTTGATTTCAACTACTTCTTTTTTAGGTAATACTTCGAATAAGCCGTCTTCTTCCATTTTTTCAATTTCAGAAATACGTTTTACTCGTTTAGAGATTGTTTTGTAGTTAGTCAAGATTCCGCCTAACCATCTTTGGTTAACGTAGAATTGACCAGCGCGCTCAGCTTCATTTTTGATTGATTCTTGCGCTTGTTTTTTAGTACCTACGAATAAGACTTTACCGCCATCTTCTGATACTTGTTTAAGGAAGTTGTAAGCTTCGTCAACTTTTTTCACTGTTTTTTGTAAGTCGATGATATAGATACCATTTCTTTCAGTGAAAATGTATTTTTTCATTTTTGGGTTCCAACGGCGTGTTTGGTGACCGAAGTGAACACCTGCTTCTAGCAATTGTTTCATTGAAATTACTGCCATGATTAAAATCCTCCAATTTGGTTATTTTCCTCCATAAATAGCTCATGCAATAACGACGCAATAACATCGCACCAATTACATTTCAGCTCTTTATGTGTGTTATCGGCTTTATAGCCGTCATTAAATATAACATACTGCCGTCAATAAAGCAATATTTAAAATTTAAGTTGTCAGCGTTCTATCGTCTTATTTTGTTTTTTCTAATTCGTCTAAGAATTGTTCTTTTTTCACTTTGATGAAAGTACCTTTCATACCAAGTGAACGTGACTCGATAACACCTGCACTTTCAAGTTTACGTAATGCATTTACGATAACTGAACGTGTGATACCGACACGGTCAGCAACTTTAGATGCGATTAATAATCCTTCTTTACCACCTAATTCTTCAAAGATGTGCTCGATAGCTTCTCTTTCAGAATATGATAAAGAGTTGATCGCCATGTTGATTGCTGCTTTGTCACGTGCTTCTTGCTCTACTTCACTGTGTTTTTCACGTAAGATTTCCATACCTAATACAGTTGCTGCATATTCACCTAGTACTAAGTCGTTTTCATTAAATTCATCAGATACACGGCCAAGTACTAAAGTACCTAAACGTTCTCCACCGCCTAATACTGGGAAGATTGTTGTTTTACTATCAATGAACGCATCTCTGTTTTCTGGAGGGAATACTGATAAATCATCGTCAATATCAATATTTGATTCAGTTTGTTTAACGTCCATTAATTTTTCAGTATATTCACTTGGAATATGGCGGTCTTCCAACATTTGATTGATTCGACTGTTTTTCAACAATTCATTTAAGCTTGCTCCTAGGATTTTACCTCTGCGTGAAACGATAAATACATTAGTTACAGTTACCTCACTAATTTTACGCGCTACGTCTTTAAAATCTACAGCAATTCCTTTATGTTTTTGCAACAGTGTATTCAATTCTCTTGTTTTTGAAAGTAAACTCATTTTTCTTCTCCTTTTGTATTTATAATTATAAGTTTATAAGATAAATGCACTTAAATCTTTGTTCGTAGAAATAGATTTCAATTTGTCATCAACATATTGTGCTGTTATCTCTACCACCGCATTCGGCATTCCAGGTGCTTCGTAAGAAAGATCTTCCAGCATTTTTTCTAAAATCGTATGAAGTCGACGTGCACCGATATTATCAGTGTCTTGGTTAACTTGGAACGCAATTTCAGCTAAGCGTGTAATTGCTTCGTCTGTAAAGTTAACTGTTACTTCTTCTGTTTGCAGTAATGCTTCGTATTGTTTGATCAGTGAAAGTTTTGGTTCCTTAAGGATATTCACGAAATCTTCAACTGATAAACTTTCAAGTTCAACACGAATTGGGAAACGTCCTTGTAATTCAGGAATCAAATCACTTGGTTTAGACACATGGAAAGCACCTGCTCCGATAAAGAGCATGTGTTCAGTGTTGACACTACCATATTTCGTTTGAACGACACTACCTTCGACAATCGGTAAGATGTCACGTTGTACACCTTGTCTTGATACGTCTTGGCCGCCTGCATGATTACTGCTTGCTACTTTATCTATTTCATCGATAAAGATAATGCCCATTTGCTCTGCTAATTCTAACGCTTCTTGGTTCGCTGTTTCATGATCGATTAATTCATCGGCATAATCATCAGCAAGAATTTTGCGCGCAGTTTTCACTGGAACTTCACGTTCCACTTTCTTCTTAGGCATAAGTTGATTCATCATGTCTTGCATTTGTTGGTTTTGGTTTGTACCTAACATGCCCATTGCGCCTGGGTCTTGTTCAACTTTAATACGAACTTTTTCTTCTTCTAATTCACCATTTAATAATTGACGGCGAATTTCAGAACGTTTAGTTTTAACATCTTCTGTTGGCGGTTCTTCATCTTCCTCATCTTGATTACCAAAGTTCGGCATCATTCCGCCGAATAATGATTCAAAAGGATTGCCTGCATTTTGGTTCGCTTTTTTCTTCATACTCGGTACGAGCAATTTAACTAGTTTTTCATTCGCTTTTTTAACCGCTTCGTCTTTGACTTGTTCTTTTCTACCTTCTTTAACAAGTCTGACTGCTACATCAACCAAGTCACGTACCATGCTTTCGACATCACGTCCAACATAGCCTACCTCTGTGAACTTAGTTGCTTCAACTTTAATAAATGGTGCACCGACGATTTTAGCCATTCTTCTTGCGATTTCAGTTTTACCCACACCAGTTGGACCAATCATCAAAATATTTTTCGGAACGATTTCTTGTTTTAATTCTTCGTCCAACTGACTTCGGCGGTATCTGTTTCTCAAAGCGATGGCTACTTTCTTCTTAGCGTCATCTTGACCGACAATGTATTCATTTAATCGAGATACAATGTCTCTAGGAGTAAGTTTGATTGCGCTAGCATCCATTCGTTGATCAACCTCCAATATATAATTTACCTCTTCCAATATTTTGGAAAAATAATGTTGTCTTAATTTTCGTTGTACTTATAATTCTTCGACAATAATATTGTCATTTGTGAAAACACAAATTTCTGAAGCGACTTTTAAACTTGCATAAGCCATATCTTTCGCTGACATGTCTGTATGACGTTTTAAAGCACGTCCAGCACTTAAAGCATAGTTGCCACCTGAACCAATCGCAATTAAATCATCATCAGGTGCAATGACTTCACCTGTACCACTAACGACTAATATTGCGTTTTTGTCCATTACAATCAGCATTGCTTCAAGTTGTCTCAGCTGTTTGTCGCCTCTCCACTCTTGTGCAAGTTCAACTGCAGCACGTTCTAAATTACCGCTGAATTCTTGCAACTTAGTTTCGAATTTTTCGAAAAGTGTAAAGGCATCTGCAACGCTACCAGCGAAGCCAGCTAAGACTTTGCCATCATACAGTCTACGGACTTTTCTTGCTGTTTGTTTCATGATGACTTGTTGTCCTAATGTCACTTGACCGTCGCCTGCCATTGCAGCATGACCATTTTGTCTGACTGCAAAGATTGTTGTCGCATGAATTGAATTATTCATTCCTATTTCTCCTTTTTAGCTCGAGGATGTGCATTTAAATAGACTTTGCGCAATTGTTGGTTGGAAACATGCGTATACCGTCCTGTCGTTGAAAGATTGACATGACCAAGCAAAGATTGCACCGTTCTTAAATCCGCACCTTCATTCAACATATGTGTTGCAAACGTATGTCTTAATTTATGTGGGTGAATATCTGTCACGCCTGAAGTGCGTTTCACAATATCATTTAACACATAACGAACACCCCGTTCAGTAATCGGTCGTCCATTCATATTTACCAATAGATAATCATGAGACGCCTTTTTGAGCGGAGGAAATTCTGAAAGATAACGTTCAATACTCTCCCTGCACATATTTCCAAAAGGAATAAAGCGTTCTTTATTACCTTTCCCAAGCACTTTCACACCTGGTGAATTTAAATCTAAATCCTCTAACTTAATGTTCACTAATTCTGAAACACGAATGCCCGTACCATATAATAATTCTAAAATGACACGATCACGCATGCCTTTATGTTCATCTTCTTCAACTGTTTCAAATAACGCACTCATTTCTTCTTCATAGAAAAAATGAGGTAAATATTGCTCTTTCTTTGGATGCACAAGTTGAACAAAAGGATTGACTACTGTGTCATCTTGCGTCATCCAGTATTCATAAAAAGACCGTAACGTTGAAATTTTACGAGAAACTGTTGTTCTTTTCAAGCCTTTTGAATATAAATAAGATAAATAATTTCTAGCATCCTTATATTCAAAAGATTTTAATTGTAAATGCTCCTGTTCTAAAAAAGAATTAAACTGCATCAAATCGTCGTGATATGATTTCAAAGTATGTTTAGAAAAAAAGCGTTCTACCTTTAACATGTATAAAAAAGAATCTTGGATTTTATTCAATAAAAACCCCTCCATCATTTGCATTGTAGCATATAGACAGAGGGAGCTGCAGTGATTTAAGTCTCGAAACCGCAAACGTTTTCTAAACACAAATCTATTTTATCAAAATATTCATAATTTATCACAATGTTTGCATAAAGTTTTCTAAGTACGTTAAAGCACGGTTCGCTTGTTGCTCATAACGTTCTTTTTTATCTTTAATTCTTTTCTCAAGAGATGGCACTAAACCGAAGTTTGCATTCATCGGTTGGAAGTTCTTATTGTTCTTCGCATGTGAAATATAATATGCCATACTGCCGATCATCGTTTCACGAGGGAAGATTACTTCTGCTTTACCTTGTAATTTATGCGCTACATTGATACCAGCAACTAAACCGCTGGCAGCACTTTCTACATAACCTTCTACACCAGTCATTTGACCTGCAAAGTAAACTTTGTCGTGACCTTTAAGTTGATATGTTTCACTTAAGACATCCGGTGAATTGATAAATGTATTACGGTGCATCACACCATAACGGACAATATCCACATTTTCTAAACCAGGGATGAGTCGGATAACTTCTTTTTGCGCACCCCATTTTAAATGTGTCTGGAATCCGACAATATTATAAAGTGTACCTGCTGCGTCATCTTGACGTAATTGAACAACCGCAAATGGACGTTTGCCTGTTTTAGGATCTTCTAATCCTACAGGTTTCATTGGTCCAAACAACAATGTTTTACGTCCGCGTTCAGCCATTACTTCAAACGGCATACAGCCTTCGAAATATTTTTCTTTTTCAAATTCGTTCACTGGCGCAACTTCCGCTTCCAATACTGCATCATAAAAACGGTCGAACTCTTCTTCTGTCATTGGGCAGTTTAAATAAGCCGCTTCGCCTTTATCATAACGTGATTTCAAGTAAACTTTATCCATATCAATCGTGTCTTTTTCGATAATCGGTGCTGCCGCATCATAGAAGTATAGTTGATCTTCACCTGTGATGTCTACAATTTCTTTCGCAAGACCTTCTGTTGTTAAAGGACCCGTCGCGATAATTGTATAACCTTCAGGAATTTTCTCGATTTCTTCATTGATGACCGTAATATTCGGATGTGATTTCAATGTATCGGTAATATAACCAGCAAAGTCATGTCTATCCACTGCTAACGCACCGCCAGCTGGCACACGTGCATTATCAGCCGCTCTAATAATCAATGAATCTAAACGACGCATTTCTTCTTTTAATACACCTACCGCATTTGTCAGTGCGTTACCGCGTAATGAGTTCGAACAAACTAATTCCGCGAATTTATCTGTATGGTGGGCTGGTGTTTGTTTCACTGGACGCATTTCAATCAAATTAACTTTAATGCCTCTTTGCGCAAGCTGGTATGCAGCTTCTGAACCAGCTAAACCTGCACCGACCACGTTAACTGTCTCTGTCATAAATAAATCCTCCTCATTCAGATGAAAAGAGGCGAGACGCAAGCAGCGTTGTGCTTTTTGTGTCCAACCTCTCAGCTCTTACTTTACTTTTGTACTTCTTCTTTATAATCACAGTTCGAACATACGACTTGACTAGAACGTCCTTTTTTACGAACAACTAAATGATGATCACATTTCGGACAGTCTCTGCCGACTGGTTTATCCCATGAGATAAAGTCACATTCTGGATAGTTTGAACAGCCGTAGAAGATTCTGCCTTTCTTCGATTTACGTTCTACCACTTCGCCATCTTTACATTTCGGACATTTCACGCCGATTTCTTTAACGATGGCTTTAGTATTTCTGCAGTCTGGGAAGTTTGAACAAGCCATAAACTTGCCGTAACGTCCCATTTTGATAACCATAGGTGAACCGCATTTCTCGCAATCTTCACCAGCAGGCTCATCTTTGATTTCAATTTTTTCCATTTCTTTTTCAGCACGTTCTACATCGTCTTTGAAGCCGTTGTAGAAGTTGCCGACAACATTACGCCAGTTTTCATCGCCCTCAGCGATTTTATCTAGCAATGTTTCCATGTTTACTGTAAATTCAACATCAATGATTTCCGGGAAGTATTCTTTGACTTGCTCATAAACAATTTCACCTAATTCAGTAGGTACGAAACGTTTACTTTCTAACTTCACATAATTACGTTTTTGAATCGTATCGATTGTCGGTGCATACGTAGATGGTCTGCCGATTTTCAATTCTTCTAACGTTTTAACCAAACGCGCTTCTGTGTATCTTGGCGGTGGTTGTGTGAAGTGTTGAGAAGGTTCAATATCTGTTGCGATAACTGTTTCACCTTCATCAATAATCGGCAAGCGTTTGTTTTGTTCTTCCTCTTCATCTTTAGATTCAACGTATAACGTCATGAATCCTTTGAATTTGATTGCTTGACCATTCGCACGGAACTTAATGTCGCCTTGTTCAACGTCCATCGCAACTGTGTCAATTACAGCAGGTGCCATTTGACTTGCGACGAAACGTTCCCAAATCAATTTATATAAACGATATTGGTCTTTTGTTAAGAATGATTTCATTTCATCAGGCGTACGCAATGTTTTTGTAGGACGGATTGCTTCGTGCGCATCTTGGTCCCCTTGCTTACCTGTTTGTTTACGATGAGATACATATTCTTGACCGTATTTTTCTGTGATAAAGTCTTTTGTTTCTGCTTTCGCATCTGCAGAAATACGTGTAGAGTCAGTACGCATATACGTAATCAAACCAACTGTACCTTGACGCTTAAGGTCAATACCCTCATAAAGTTGTTGTGCAACCATCATTGTCTTTCTTGTTTTGAAGCCTAATTTTCTTGAAGCTTCTTGTTGTAAAGTAGACGTTGTGAATGGATTTGCTGGATTACGTTTCTTCTCTTTACGTGTAACTTTAGTCACTTCAAACTCATTACCGTTCAATTGATCAGTAATGAATTTAACATCTTCATTTTTTTGAAGTTTATATGGTTTGTTTTTATAATGAAGGAATTTCGCTGTAAACGTTGATTTTTTATAACGGAATTTTCCTTCTATTTTCCAATATTCTTCTGGTTTGAAATTACGGATTTCATTTTCACGATCAATAACTAAACGTAATGCGACAGATTGTACACGTCCTGCTGAAAGTCCTTTTTTAACTTTTTTCCATAAAACTGGTGAGATATTATAACCCACTAATCTGTCTACAATACGACGTGCTTGTTGTGCATCCACTAAATTAATTTCAATACTTCTCGGCGTTTTAAAACTTTCTTTAACTGCATCTTTTGTAATTTCGTTAAATACTACTCGGTTTTTCGCATGTTCATCTAATTTCAAAATGTTTGCTAAGTGCCATGCAATTGCTTCACCTTCACGGTCCGGGTCACTTGCTAGGAAGATTTTCTTTGCTTTTTTAGCATGTCTCTTCAACTCTTGAACGACTGGTCCCTTACCACGAATCGTAATATATTTGGGTTCAAAATCATCTTCAACATCTACGCCCATTTGGCTTCTCGGCAAATCTCTGACATGCCCCATTGAAGCGATAACTTTATATCGTTTCCCTAAATATTTTTCAATTGTTTTAGCTTTTGCAGGCGACTCAACTATGACTAAATTATCTGCCAAAGTAGATCCCCCTCTGCTTCAATAAAATGTTCCTTGTTACAAAGATAAATGATAAACGGTTTATTTTACATTTGTCAATATTTTAATTTACCTGAAAATGAACAGACATCATTTCATTTAAGTCTTTATTTCAATTTTCCAATCAATTTAATGACTTATAATCTTCTATAATATCTTGCGCACTCAAGACTATTTTCGCACCTTCTTGTGCGCGTTTTAAATTTCCTATCGTCAGTTTTTGAAAGATGCTGCCCGGCAGCACATAGACATTTCTGTTTTGTTCTAATGCTAAGTCTATAGTGATTTGTGCACCGCTTCTTTCTCTAGACTCAGTAATCAGTACACCTTGCGATAAGCCGCTAATAATACGATTACGTTCTGGAAATTTATATCTGGCAGGTCTTTCTGCAGGCGTATACTCTGAGATAGTTAAGCCTGTTTGTTCTATATTATTTCTTAAAACGCGTGTTTCTTTCGGGTAATGATGATAATGTCCAAATGCTAAAACGCCAATCGTCGCCATATTATAGTGCAAAGCCGCTTCATGTGCAAATGCATCTCCGCCTTTAGCTAAACCTGAAACGATAACTAAGTCATGTAATGCTTCACCTTTCAAAAGGTGCGCTAAAGCATTTTGTGTGTAGCACGTGGCTTCTCTAGAACCGACAATACTTAAATGGTGTTTGGCTTTTAAACAAGTTATATTGCCTTTACAAAATAATAATAAAGGCGGTGCATAAATGTGTTTGAGTAAGTGAGGATAATCAGGATGAAAAATGGAAAGCAACTGTATATCTTGAGCTATTAAAACTTGATAAATCTCAAATGGATCAATTTCACAATAAGTCTGATAATGAAGAATCGAATGTTTAGAAGTGGAGTTTTGTGAAAATTGTCGAAGTTTTGTCATTCTTTCTGGTAAATTTAAGTCAAAATAGTCTGGATACCTGATTAAAAGAGCGTAAATTTGTTTTGTGGAGTAACTTGCGTAGCGTAATCTGAGGAGTTCTAAATCTAATTCTTTGAGGTTCAATCTTTTGCCTGCT
This sequence comes from Staphylococcus simulans, assembly GCF_003043455.1. Taxonomy (GTDB): domain Bacteria; phylum Bacillota; class Bacilli; order Staphylococcales; family Staphylococcaceae; genus Staphylococcus; species Staphylococcus simulans_A. The sequence goes on from NZ_PZGG01000050.1 coordinate 9,471, forward strand.
TTCTTGTGTTTTTTTCGTTATTATACGCCGTTTCATGTAATGAAAACAATACTTTTCTATGTAAAAGCTTATTCAGAGTTTCTACTATTATATACGGAAAATCAAGTTATGTTTCAATGACTATGTGAATACTCAACTTTAATATGAAAAAAGGCACAGACTTGTACCTAAGTACAAATCCATGCCTGATTTATAGGACACAATGAATTATGCGTCTTTTTTAACTGTTAATAACTCTTCGTAGATACCTGCTTCTTTAGCTGCTTCAATTAATGTTGAACCAATTTCAGAAGGTGTATCTGCAGTTTTAACACCATTGTCATTCAATGTTTTGATTTTTTCTTTAGCAGTACCTTTACCGCCAGAAATAATCGCACCAGCGTGACCCATACGTTTTCCTGGAGGTGCTGTTTGACCACCAATGAAGCCTACAACTGGTTTTGTCATGTTTTTACTAATCCATTCAGCCGCTTCTTCCTCAGCAGTACCGCCGATTTCACCGATCATCACGACAGCTTTAGTGTCTTCGTCTTTATTGAATGCATCTAATACATCGATAAAGTTTGTACCGTTGACTGGGTCGCCACCGATACCTACAGCTGTTGTTTGGCCAATGCCTTCTTCAGTTAATTGATGCACTGCTTCGTAAGTTAATGTACCTGAACGAGATACAACACCTACATGGCCTTTTTTGTGGATGTAGCCAGGCATAATACCGATTTTACAGTCATCTGGTGAAATAACACCTGGGCAGTTTGGTCCGATTAAACGTGTGTGTTTATCTTCTAAATAACGTTTAACTTTAACCATATCTAATACAGGAATGTGTTCTGTAATACAGATTGCTAAATCTAATTCAGCGTCAGCACATTCTAAAATTGCGTCAGCTGCGAATGGTGCTGGTACGTAAATTACAGATACGTTTGCACCTGTTTCTTTTTTCGCTTCTTCTACAGTATTGAATACTGGTACACCTTCAACAACTTGACCACCTTTACCAGGTGTTACCCCAGCAACGATTTGAGTACCGTATTCAAGCATTTGTTTCGTATGGAAAAGGGCTGTAGACCCAGTGATACCTTGTACAATTACTTTTGTGTTCTTATCTACATATACGCTCATCTTAGTGTCTCATCCTTTCCTTAGACTTCTTTGACAAGTTTGACAATTTTTTGAGCGCCTTCAGCCATAGTTGCTGCTGGCTCAATTGCTAAACCTGAATCTTTTAAGATTTGTTTACCGATTTCAACATTTGTACCTTCAAGACGAACTACTAAAGGTAATGTTAAGTCGACTTCTTTAACTGCTGCTACGATACCTTCTGCGATAACATCACAACGCATGATTCCGCCGAAGATATTAACAAAGATACCTTTAACATGATCATCACCTAAGATGATTTTGAATGCTTCAGTAACTTTTTCTTTCGTAGCGCCGCCGCCTACGTCTAAGAAGTTAGCTGGATTTCCGCCAAAATGATTGATTGTATCCATAGTAGCCATCGCTAAACCTGCACCGTTAACCATGCAGCCGATGTCGCCATCTAAAGCGATGTATGATAAATCATATTTAGAAGCTTCGATTTCTTTTGGATCTTCTTCTTCTAAATCACGTAATTCTAAAATGTCTTTATGTCTGAATAATGCGTTATCGTCAAAGTTGATTTTCGCATCTAATGCTAAAACATCACCGTCACCAGTTGTTACTAATGGGTTGATTTCAACGATTGACGCATCTTTTTCGATAAATACATTGTATAAAGCGATTAAGAATTTAGCCGCTTTGTTGATTGATTCTTTAGGAATATTAATATTGAATGCAATACGACGTGCTTGATATGGTGCTAAACCAACAACAGGATCGATTGTTTCTTTGAAGATTTTTTCTGGCGTTTTAGCCGCTACTTCTTCAATTTCAGTACCGCCTTCTTCAGATGCCATTAACGTTACACGATCTGTTGCACGGTCGATAACGAATCCGACATAATATTCTTTTTGAATATCGCAGCCCTCTTCAATGTATAAACGTTTAACTTCTTTACCTTGTGGACCTGTTTGGTGAGTTACAAGTGTTTTACCTAATAATTCATTAGCGTAAGCTTCCACTTCAGATAATGACTTAGCGATTTTAACACCGCCAGCTTTACCTCTACCCCCAGCGTGGATTTGTGCTTTTACAACATAAACATCAGTGTCTAATTCTTTAGCTTTGTCTACTGCTTCTTCAGCAGTGAATGCTACACGTCCTTCTGGAACTGGAACGCCCATTGAACGAAAGATTTGTTTTCCTTGATACTCGTGGATATTCATTCTCCATCCTCCTGTTTCTTAGGTTAAGTACACTGTTAATTATAGAAAATGTAAGCGCTATTGTAAACTGAAAGCGGCTATTTTTGTCAATTTTGTTAACTTTTAGACTTTATCTCGAGTACTTGCAATGTGTGATATTGCAACTATTCTAGCTTTTTTCAAATTAATCTGAATATTACACAAGGTTGGAAACAAATATTACAATTTGCACCAACCTTGTTTTTATAACTATTTTGTTGTGAGTGATTTAATAGGTTCAAATGATTTTCGATGTTCTGGAATCACACCTAATTTATCAATTCCTGCTAAATGAGCTTTTGTGCCATAACCGACATTATGTTCAAAATCATATCCTGGATACTGTTCAGCTAATTCACGCATATAAGCATCTCGATATTCTTTGGCCATAATACTGGCAGCTGCTATGGATACACTTTTCGCATCACCTTTAATAATAGAGGTTTGTTCAATATCTAAAGGCAATTCCATCGCATCAATCAATAAATGTGTCGGTTGTACTGGCAACGCCTCTATTGCACGCATCATCGCTACCTGTGTTGCTTGATAAATATTTAAATCATCGATTTCTTCAGGTGTCGCAATCCCGTATGCATAGGCGGCATCTACTTCAAGCGCAGATTTCAACTGTGCACGTTTAGCTGCTGAAACTTTCTTTGAATCATTTAAACCATAATATGCATGGCCTTCATTTAAAACTACTGCACAAGCCACCACTGGACCCGCTAATGGACCTCTGCCGACTTCATCAATACCGCAAATAATCGCTTTACTGTCATGCGCTAAAATATTATTTTCATAAAACGACATCTCTTTATATTGCTCAACAAGTGCCGCTTCTTTTTCTAATTGTTTTTTACGACTTAATAAAGCTTGCTGTACACCTTTTCTTTCATCTTGATGCCATTCCAACGTTTCAAGTTCAGCTAAGGTTTTTACATCTTTTAACGTTTCTTTAATTGCTTTGATTGACTGTTTCATTATTTAATTTCATCTGCCATTTCTTTATAAATATCGAAACTTTGCGTCCCCAGTTTCGCATTTCTAATGTCATTAATAATTAATTCAATGACTGATTCATAATCCACTTCATTACCGCGTTGTAATAGACCACGTCTACGTCCAATCGCATCAAACCATTCAATATTCTCAGCTTCTGCATCTAAATCCACATTATAATGTTTTTGTAATGCTTCAAGCGCATGGGCTTTATAGAATTCCAAACCAAAGATAGCCACATCATCTAAATGCACGATACTATCTTTAATCGCACCTGTTAAACTTAATTTCTTACCTACTGTTTGATCTTCGAATTTCGGCCATAAAATCCCTGGTGTATCTAATAATTGCAGTGATTTACCAACTTTAATCCATTGTTGTTGTTTCGTTACACCTGGCGTATTACCTGTTTTCGCAATGGCTTTATTCGCAAGTTTATTGATTAAAGTAGATTTACCAACGTTTGGAATACCCACAATCATGGCACGGATCGCACGCGGTTTTAATCCTTTTGCTTTATCACGTTCAAACTTTTCTTTTGTCGCTTGTACAGCCGCTTGTTCTACTGATTTCAAGCCTTTGCCATGCTTCGCATCTACTGAAACTGGGAAATAACCTTTACTTCTGAAATAGTCTTCCCATTTTGCTGTTTCATTTAAATTCGCCATATCTTTTTTATTTAAAATAACCACACGTGGTTTATTTTGGATCACTTCATCAATCATCGGATTTCTTGAACTATAAGGAATACGTGCGTCTACTAATTCAAAGACCACATCTACTTTCTTTAATTGTTCAGACACTTCACGTTTGGCTTTCGCCATATGTCCTGGATACCATTGAATAACCATGTTTCATCACCTTTCATTTATCGCTTTACTCTATTTTACATTCTCTCTATTATACTATATTTTGGAAGTCTTGAAAAAATGAAAAAAGAAACTCAAGCAGCTGACAATATGCTTAAGTTTCTTAATTGAGTCATGAAATCTGTATTATATGTTGTTTTCGTCTTTCTTCACCACTGGCACATACACTTGTGCTTCATAATCTGCTGCAGTGACATCTCCATGCGGATAGAATTCAAAGGCAGGCCCTTCTGCCATTTGATAACCTTCACTCGCAAGGTATTCAGGGTTAAACACTTTTTCACATACTTGTTGAATCGATTCCGGTACAGGCCCTTTAGTATTTACAACGAGATAATCGCCTTGAGGTAAAGCATAAGGATGCAAACCTGATCCAAATTGAGTATCAGAAGTTACCGCAATTAAATAGTTCATACCTGCTTCTGTAGGTACAATCACCCCTAAGTACCCTTCTAACTGATGATTACTTAATCCTGATAAAGTTTGTTTTTCACCTGATTCATGAAACTTTTGCCATGCTTTCGGTAAATTTTGTTGCGCGTCTCGCATCGTCGCATATTTACTTAAATAGCCGATAACTTTTAATTCATTTAAATGCTTTACTTCGTATTCCATATACGCCACTCCCGTCATTTCAATTAAACTTGATTAGTGTTTAATACCCTATTTTCTTTATAATACGGCATAAAAAAATACAAGCACCGAAAAAGGTAGAAGTTTTCGGTGCTTGTATTGATTTAAATTAGACTTATTCTTCAAATTTCGCTAAGTCTTCTGCAATGTGTTCAGACGCTACTAAACCACGTGATTTAGCCCATAATTCACGGTTTACGAAATGAATACGTCCGTTTTTCTTCGCATTGATTGAATTGTATACTTCTGATTGACGTAATTCTTCTAATGCATCCGCATTTTCATCATCAACCATTAAAATTAAACGTTCTGGGTTTAATGTTTTTAATTGCTCATCTGTTAATTTTAGATAAGGTCCATCTTTATATTCTGGATACGTTTTTGAGTCAGCTTGAGTGATTGCCATTTTGAAACCAAGACGTTTTAAGAATTGACCAACATAGCTGTTCGCATCATGACCTACAATGTGATTATCTGTCACGACTGCAGCCAATGTGCCTAAGCTTTTATCTAACGTAATATCTTCTTCAATTTGTTTGATTTTTTGTTCATGTACAGCAACACGTGTTTTCGCTTTTTGTTCTTTTGATACAGCTTTACCGATCAACTCAAATGATTCTAAGTTTTGTTTATAATCGCCATCAAAGCTTTCAAGTAAAATTGTCGGTGCAATTTTTTCTAACTCTCTATAGATTTTATGATGACGTTCGCCATCAGCAATAATTAATTGCGGTTCCGCTTCTCTTAAAGCATCTAAATCAGGATTGTTTCGATCTCCTAAAGAAACATATTCACCAATCTGTGTTCTGACTGCTTCAAATAAATTTTCTTTGTTTCCATCATCAGCAATCGCAGCCGGTTTAATATCTAAAGCTAATAAATCATCTACGAATGAAAATTCTAATGCGGCAACTCTGTCCACATTCTCCGCAACTTGAGTGATGCCTGATTCATTTCTTACTTCAACCATATGATTAAGACCTCCAAATTGATTTGTTATTGATAGTACTCCCATATAATTGTTACCGGTTGTTATATTCCCTATATCTTAGACATTATTCATATTAAGTTAATATGTTGATTTACAAAATTTTAATATTAGTTGATTTATTTTCCTTTATATTAGCGTTACTGCTAAAATTAAAAAGGGTATATGTAGTATGTTATCTAATTCTACATATGCATTTTATTTCAGGAGAGACAAAAAAATGAAATTCACCCTTAAACATAACTTAGTGCGCTTTTTGAAAATTGCTGGTATCGGTACACTAATCATGCTGATTATTTTCTATCCTGCAATCCGTGCTTACACTAAACATCAAATTGTATTCAGTGGTGCAGGTGATGGTTTCAGACAAATGATGCCATTTCAAAAATACTTATATGAACATGTCACAAACTTCGCAAGCTTCTACGATGTTTCTTTCGGTTTAGGCGGAGATTATATCGCAGATTTAGCTTATTATTATTCAACCTCTCCACTTACCTATTTAAACTTTTTCTTTGTGTGGTTAGGCGAACATCTCTTACATATGAATCCAAGCAGTATTGAATTTTGGCCAGGCAATCAATTATTCTTTGCGATTATCAAAGCTGTTTTAACGTTTATTGCTGCTTACTATATGATGCGCTATTTTAAAATGAAACGTTATACCGCACTGATTGCTACAATTTTATACACCGCTTCTAATGTCATGATGTACTTCAACTTTACTTGGTCATTTTATGGTGACGTGTTGATCTACTTGCCACTGACCATATTAGGTGTTGAAAAGCTCTTTAGAGAACGTAAAGCTGCTTTATTGATTATCGGTTTAGGCTTAACCTTAATGTCGAACTTTTATTTCAGTTACTATGAAGCCATTATTATTGGTGCTTATTTGTTTTATAGAACTTTCGCAGTTTATAAAGAGGATATCTTAAACCGTGTACAAAAAATTTATATCACTTCAGTGACAATTATACTTAGTTTAATGGTCGCAAGCTTTGGATTTTATACAGGCGTCAGTTCATTCCTGCATAATGATCGTAAACAAAATCCATTATTAGATTATCCTTTCTTTGTAGATTTATTAAATTCAGATAAACAAACCTTTATATCAGGCTTTCATATTTTATTATCGATTTTAGTCTTAATCGCCCTATTACAATTTAAACTATACAAACATTATTTCTATCGTTTATTTGCGATTATGACTTGGGTTTTCATACTTGGTTCATTCACCAATCCATTTGATAGTTTCTTTAACGGCTTTTCTATTCCGCAACGTAGATGGGTATACATGTTAGCTATGAGTGCTGCGATACTTGTTGCTTTAATGATTCAACATATAGCAGAAATGTCTATCGTCTCTTTAATCGCCGCAACAATTCCAGCTGTTTTAGTATTAATTTTTTCTTCGCGTTATGCTGAAGGTGAATGGCACTGGTGGATTAGTACAGCTATTATTATCGCAGTTCTGGCAATTATATTAATTGTCTATAAAGGTCAGACTAAGAAATGGTTGAAACTTGCTTTGGTGTTGTTGATTTTAATTCAACAATTCTGGCAGTTAAAAGAATATAAAGAAAATATCTTGTCTGAGTATGAAGCTGAAGTAAAACAAGTCACAAATTATGATTACTTCAGTCATCCGCTAAATAAAAAAATCAAAGCCATTCAAAAAGAAAATCAAGATGATTTAATGCGTATTGATTATATGAGCGTTTATGGTTTAAATTCACCGTTCATTTACGATTACAATGGCATCTCGCTTTACTCAAGTATCTTTGATGGTGAAATCTTAAATTATTATGATAATGTAATGCAGATTAATATGCCGATTGATAAAAATAGTACGTATCGCCTATTTAACAATCGTGCTAACTTAATGGCTCTATGGGATGTGACAGACCGCTTCAAAATGGAATCAGATAAAAATATACCATACGGTTTCAAACAAAAAGATAAAATCAAACATGGCGACAGAGTCTTTGTGCACTCTGAAAATCAAATTGATTATCCAAGTGCACATATCACCAATAAAACATTTAATATGAGCCAATTAAAATCACCGTTAGATCGTGAACAAGCTATGTTAGAAGGCGTTGTTTGGGAGGATAAGAAAGGTAATTCAACATTCAAAGCGAACCCTAACTTACTACCAAAAGCAGAGACTACATTACGTAATGCGAAACAAATAGATCAGAAACATATTCAAGTTCAAAAAAATAATGGTGGTTTGACTATACAATTGCCTGAATCCATCGCAAATCACTATCAAGATATGTATGTAGAAATGGATGTTGAACGTATTGCGCCCGCTTCAGAGCACTATGTGAAAATCAATGAATATAAACAAAAACGCAATCGTTTAGACTATAAATACCGACGTTTTGTCAGTCCTGTTACTATGCGCATCAAAGCTTCGCCAGAACTGAAATTACAATTACCAAAAGGCAAATATCGTCTACAACTAAAAGGTATTTACGGAGAAGATTACAGTACTTTAAAACGTACTAAAGATTCATTAACACCGGTCAAAGTTACTAAAAATAACCGTAACTTACACATTCAAAAACCAAAATCAGCACAAGGTTATATCGTCTTACCAACTGCCTATAGAAATGGGATGTATGCCTTGATTGATGGTAAGAAGCACGAAGTTAAACAAGGTAATGGTATTATGACAGTAATTCCAACAAAAAAAGGTCAAACTGATATTTATTTAAAATATGAACCGCCATTACTGAAACCATTAATTGTCATTACAGGCATCGGTATAGTACTAAGTGTCTTTTGGTGTCGTTATTTAATTAGGCAAAAGAAAACTAAATCATAATATGAACCCTGCGTATCTCACTATTAGTTAGGATACGCAGGGTTTTTGATTTCATCACATTATTTTTACCGATCACTTAACCTTTTTTTACCATCTGTGATTATACATATACAACCACTCATCACCTTTCTTATACTACTTTTATATCTCTATTCCACTAACACTCGCCTAGAAAGGTCTGATCACACAACATGAAAGAACTTAACTACCAAATAACCAATCAAGAATATCTGACTCAGATACTCACTGAATTTAATATTTCACTCTCCACAGAAGCACTTCAAAACAACCTTACTTCCTATCAAACATTAATGAATCATTTCGCGAATCTCCTAAATGCTTCTGAAAAAGCATTGCTTGAATCTGTTTTAAGTTCCACACTTACCATCATCACACTCTCTAGAACAGAATTTCATCAGCTTAGTCATTTGAAAACAACACACTATATCATTCCTATCGGCAAAAATCGCTACTATCTTTCACCTGAATTTTTAAATGATTATAATCAATAC
>NZ_PZGG01000051.1 GCF_003043455.1 Staphylococcus simulans
ATCTGAATCAGCTGCCTTTTTATGACATTATATATTATTTTGTTGGTTGTTGTTTTTGAATACGTAAGAAGTAAATGCCGTAGAAAACTGCTAAGAAGACGAAGACGCCTCCTGAGAAGTAGAACGTCATATTCAAGTTGTTTGTAAATTGATACAACATCCCACCGATAAGCGGGCCGATCATGGCACCGACACCTTGAACACTGTTAAAGACACCCCATGTTTCTTCTTGCTCATCTTGTTTAATGAATTTAGCCATGAACGTATTCCAAGCTGGTAATAAAAAGCCATACATTAAACCGATGAATAATGCGACACCCCACACGAGATAAATTTGTGTGATGAGTGAAAGGCTGAATATGGCCAGTGTATATAATACAAAGCCTGTAAAAATTGCACTGAACATAAATTTATTGCCATGACGATCAATGATTTTTGATAAGAAGAGCATGGATATAGCACAACCGACACCGCCAATAATTAAAGCAGCCGTGTATTCAACCATGCTGACTTTTACAACTTTTGTTGCGTAAGTCGGTAAAATCGGTACAAGTGCACTGATTGAAGCGCCTTGTAAGATAATACCAGGGAATAAGACACCATTTGAATGTGCAACTCGTTTAATTTGCGCAAGTTGTTCTTTTAAACGACGTGTTTTGTAGTTAGTAAGGCGAATCTTAACGAAGTAATATAGAATCCATGCTACTAATACAACCAGTGCCATTAAAAATGTAAAGTGCGTTGGATGCACTTTTACAATTAACAGCATGCCGATCATACCTGCTAATAAACCAAATAGCCATGCAAAATAGACATGGCCCATTTGTTTACCACGAGATTCGTCACGTACACTAGAAAGCATAATGACCCATATTGGGCTTGAAGCCACACCTAGTAAGATAGAACTCATGATTAATATAATAGCATTATATGGGAACCAAATAACTAAAAACAAACTGCCGAAAGCCAGTAAAAAGCCGAGTGTTAAAACTGGTTTCGCACCGAATCGTTTTAATAAGAAACCGACAACAAAGTTTGTTGCGGCATCTGAAATATAGTGAATAGAAACCGCAGCTGAGGTTACGCCGACAGCTACTGATGACACAGTAGGCAAGAAGGGAAGGTAACCTAAGACAAACATGCCTCGTGCGAATTCCATAAAGAACAATATAAACAACATAATTATGAAATTACGTTTATAGTTTGCGTTATATTTACTTGAGGAAGAGCTTTGCATATAATGGTACCTTTCCATAAATTTCTTCTGTTTGTGAAGATTCATCTAAGAGATGAAGTAAGTCTCGGCATAATTTATAGGTAGGGTATTTGACTTTCAAGTCTTGCATACGTGCAACCATTGTCTCTAATTCTTTTTCATCTTGTGTTAAATCGGTAATTAACGCAATTGCTTCTTCTGTAGTATCAGCCACTTTGCCCATGCCTTTAGATTCAAAGTAAAGCGCATTTTCTAACTCTTGGCCTGGTGCTGGATCTAAGAAAATCATCGGTACTTTACGCGCAAGTGCTTCTGATATTGTAATACCGCCTGGTTTCGTAATCATGAGGTTAGAAGCGGCCATCCATTCGTTCATATGATGTGTATAACCTAAAATTAGTACATTATGATTATCTTTAAATTGATGTTTTAAATTACGTTTTAATTCTTTATTGCGTCCGCAAACCATGACGACTTGCGTCTCTGGCGTACGTTCTAAAATATCGGCAATCATCGATTCAAAGCCTTTAGATACACCAAAAGCACCTGCAGACATCAAGATAGTAGGACGTTTTGGATCTAAGCGGTTGTGACGCATCCAAGCATCTGTATCGATGTCTTCTTCAAATTGTGATGAAATTGGAATACCAGTAACTTTTATAATATCTTGTGGTACGCCGATATCTGTAAATTCTTGTTTTAAATCTTCTGTAGCGACATAGTAACGTGAAGAGTGGGGCGTTACCCAGTTTTTATGTAAGCGATAATCTGTCATTACCGTCGCAATCGGAATGTTCATATTAAATTGTTCTGTTAAAACAGACATGACCGGCGTTGGGAATGTCAGTAAAATCAAATCAGGTTTTTCCTTAATCAACAAATTGATCAATTTGTTTAAACCGTAGTATTTGTAAAAACATTTATCAATGTCTTTTGGGCGGCTATAGTAAAAACGTTTGTATGAATTTCTAAAATATTTAAAACTATTGATATAATACTTTTTGCAAATGGATGTTAAGATGGGATGTGCTTCTAAAAATAAATCATGTTCAATCACAGATAAGTGTTTAAGATTCATTTCATTTAATTGATTCACAACGCTGTTTGTCACTTGCAAATGGCCGTTCCCGAAAGAACCTGTAATAATCAATATCTTCTTGTTTTGAGTAACCATGAAAGCAGCCACCCTCCAGTTAGTAGATTTAATGTTGTCTATGTGAAGCTAATATATAGAATATATTGCTTTGTCTACAGTGTAACGTATGTTGCAGCCAGATTAAATAATATTGACGCTAACATCACTGAATTATAACACTTATTCACAGAGTATAAAAATATTTTCATACTTTCTTAACATTTGGTTCAATGAAAAAGAGATTCGCGATTTGTGAATGGTGCTTCTCTTATAAAGGAAGTATTTGAAATTAATACGAAAATGACAACGTAATCGATATATTAATAACGTAGAAAATTGTACAATAGAAAATGAACTCACGCATCTAGATTTCTAAAGAAAAAATGTATAATATAGTAGTATTGGAAAAGAAGGGGCGATCGATGTGAAAGCGAACGAATTGTTCGAAAAGATAAAATCGAAACAAGTACTTGGCAGTTTAGATAGAGAAGTGGATGATGTAACAACGGATTCCCGTACTGCAAAAGCAGGCAGTATCTTTGTAGCTTCAAAAGGCTATACAGTAGACAGCCATAAATTTTGCCAAAATGTAGTTGATCAAGGGTGCAAAGTGATTGTAGTAGAACGTGAACAACAATTAACAGGCGATGTGACACAAGTGATTGTGCCGAATACAAGACGTGTTGCAAGTTTGATTGTACATAAATTATATCAATACCCGAGCGAAAAGCTGGTAACGTATGGTGTGACAGGCACAAATGGTAAAACATCTATTGCGACGATGATTCATTTAATTCATCGTAAATTAGGAAAAGGCAGTGCTTACTTAGGCACAAACGGTTTCCAAATCAATGAAACTGTCACAAAAGGAGAAAATACCACACCAGAAACCGTGACATTGACGAAGAAAGTACATGAAGCGGTTGAAGCGGGTGCTGAAGCAATGACATTAGAAGTTTCAAGTCATGGTTTAGCTTTAGGTCGTTTAAGCGGTGTAGAATTTGATGTGGCTGTTTTTTCAAACTTAACTCAAGACCATTTGGATTTTCATGGCACAATGGAAGCTTATGGTCATGCGAAGTCACTGTTATTCAGTCAACTAGGTGAAGATTTAAGTAAAGAAAAATATGCGATCGTCAACCAAGATGATGCATTCTCAGAATATTTGAAAACAGTAACACCTTATGAAGTCTTTACGTACGGGATTCATAATAAAGCGCAATTCCAAGCGGAAAACATTAAGGAATCATTGACAGGTGCTGCATTTGATTTTGTGACACCAGATGGTACATTCCATGTGGATTCACCGTATGTCGGCCAATTCAACATTTCAAATATTATGGCAGCGATGACTGCAGTATGGAGTAAAGGCACACCAATGCAAGACATTGTGAATGTAGTCAGTCAATTAGAACCGGTTGAAGGTCGTTTAGAAGTGTTAGACCGTTCCTTACCGATTGATTTAATCATCGATTATGCCCATACGACAGACGGCATTGAAAAGCTGATTGATGCGGTTAAACCGTTTGTAAAACAAAAATCTATATTACTGGTCGGTATGGCAGGCGAACGTGACTTAACGAAAACACCAGAGATGGGCAGACAAGCGAGTCGTGCTGATTATGTTATCTTCACACCTGATAACCCAGCCAACGATGACCCTAAAATGTTAACGCATGAATTGGCTAAAGGTGCAACACATGATAACTATGTAGAGTTTACGGATCGTGCTGAAGGCATTCGTCATGCGATTGAAGTTGCAGAACCAGGTGATACAGTAGTATTAGCTTCAAAAGGTCGTGAGCCTTATCAAATTATGCCAGGTCATGTTAAAGTACCACATCGTGATGATTTGATTGGTTTAGAAGCAGCATACAAGAAATTTGGAGGTGGCCCTTCTGAAGATTAGGACACTTCATACAATAGAAGGTGCAACAGCCTATAACTATACAGATGAAACAATGCAGAACCAGCTGATTGCAGTTCCTGACATGAGTTGGTCTGCGTTGATAGATACGAAGGAGTCAGCAGAAGATGTAGAAGAAGACTTAGTAATGGAACTATTTAACTTGATGGATGAAGCTGAAGCGGAAAGCTTAGCTCATGAACTGACTTTAATTCTATTTGATAAAGGAGACGAAAGATGAGTATAAAGGATGAAATTGAATCCAGAAAAACCTTTGCGATTATTTCTCACCCGGATGCCGGGAAAACCACTTTAACTGAAAAATTGCTATTATTCGGTGGTGCCATTCGTGAAGCAGGGACAGTTAAAGGTAAGAAATCTGGAAAATTCGCAACAAGTGACTGGATGAAAGTCGAACAAGAACGTGGTATCTCAGTAACAAGTTCTGTGATGCAGTTCAACTATGATGATTTTAATATCAATATTTTAGATACACCAGGACATGAGGATTTCTCAGAAGATACGTATCGTACGTTAATGGCAGTCGATAGTGCTGTGATGGTAATTGACTGTGCTAAAGGGATTGAACCTCAAACATTAAAACTCTTTAAAGTATGTAAAATGCGTGGTATTCCTATCTTCACTTTCATCAACAAACTGGACCGTGTTGGTAAAGAACCTTTCGAGTTGTTAGATGAAATTGAAGAAACTTTGAATATTAAAACATATCCGATGAACTGGCCTGTTGGAATGGGTCAAAACTTCTTCGGTATTATCGATCGTGAAGATCGTACGATTGAACCATTCAGAGATGAAGAACACTTATTGCATATCAATGAAGATTATGAAATTGAAGAAGAGCATCCGATTACAAACGATAGTACATTCGCACAAGCGATTGAAGAGTTTATGTTGGTAGAAGAAGCGGGCGAAGAATTCGATAACGAAATGATGTTAGCCGGTGAATTGACACCTGTATTCTTTGGTTCAGCTTTAGCAAACTTCGGTGTACAAAGTTTCTTAAATGCTTATGTAGACCATGCGCCGATGCCGACAGGACGTATCACGACTGATGAAGAAGAAGTGAGTCCATTTGCGCCTGACTTCTCAGGATTTATCTTTAAAATCCAAGCCAATATGGATCCTAAACACCGTGACAGAATCGCATTCATGCGTATTGTCAGCGGCGCGTTTGAACGTGGTATGGACGTGAAATTACAACGTACGAATAAGAAACAAAAAGTGACACGTTCAACGTCATTTATGGCTGATGATAAAGAAACTATCAACCATGCGGTTGCGGGAGATATTATCGGTTTATATGATACAGGTAATTACCAAATCGGCGATACATTAGTCGGCGGCAATCAAAAATTCAGTTTTGAAGATCTGCCGCAGTTCACACCTGAACTCTTTATGAAAGTATCACCGAAAAACGTGATGAAACAAAAACACTTCCATAAAGGTATTGAACAATTGGTACAAGAAGGTGCCATCCAATACTATAAAACATTGCACACGAACCAAATTATTCTAGGTGCTGTAGGTCAACTGCAATTCGAAGTCTTCGAACACCGTATGAATAATGAATATAATGTAGATGTAATTATGGAACCTGTCGGTCGTAAAATTGCACGTTGGGTTGAAAATGAAGAAGATATTCAAGATAAGATGAGCACAGCGCGCTCTATACTAGTACAAGACCGCTATGAACAAAAAGTATTCTTATTTGAAAATGAATTTGCGACACGTTGGTTTGAAGAAAAATTCCCTGAAATTAAACTTTATAGTTTATTATAGGTATTCAATGGGGTATAATTATTTTAAATAAATGAATACCTATGACAGTCATGTCAGAGGGGAGTAACTTAAGAAGTTGGATTCAAATCCGCTTCAACATTCTTATCGTCATTACGAAATGCATAGACATTTCCGGTAAAATGGGGTTCATACAAACAAGTATGGATTCAAGTGAGACCTTTGCTATTTATTTAGCATAGGTCTCTTTTATTTTGTCCACGTTTTTTTAGCCAGACGATTGAATTATTTTGAAGGAGTGGTCATTGAATGGATCCGAGTTTAATTTTATCCTACGGATGGGTATTGCTCGTACTCGTGTTTTTAGAAGGTTTACTTGCTGCGGATAACGCAGTAGTTATGGCAGTAATGGTTAGACATTTACCGCCTGAGCAAAGAAAGAAAGCACTATTTTACGGCTTATTAGGAGCCTTTGTCTTTAGATTCTTATCATTATTCCTAATCAGTTACTTAGTAAACTTCTGGTTTATCCAAGCAGCTGGTGCCGTTTATTTACTATATATGTCAGGACGGAATTTATATCAATTTTACAAATCCAAAGGTCATGGACCTGAACAACCAGAAGGCGACGATCATCACTACGATGAGCACGGAACTGAAAAGAAAGTCAGTCCGAAAGCCTTCTGGGCAACAGTTGCAAAAGTTGAATTTGCGGATATCGCCTTTGCGATTGACTCAATGCTAGCAGCAATGGCCATTGCCTTCACGTTGAAACCAGTCGGTATTCATTTCGGCGGTATGGACTTAGGTCAATTCGCAGTAATGTTCATGGGTGGTATGATCGGAGTTATCTTAATGCGTTTTGCGGCAACATGGTTCGTAGAACTATTAAACAAATATCCTGGTCTTGAAGGTGCAGCCTTTGCGATTGTTGGATGGGTCGGTATCAAATTAGTGGTACTCGTTCTTGCACATCCACAAGTTCATTTAATTTCAGAACATTTCCCACACTCAACATTGTGGCAAATCATCTTCTGGGGTGTCATGATTGGACTTGTCATCTTTGGTTGGTTATCTTCTTTACGCCACAACAAAAAGAAAGCAAAAGAACAATCAAATTCATAATACAATATGAAACGAAAAACCGTTTATCTTTATTAATTTAAAAGATAGACGGTTTTTTCTTTGTTTAACTTTCAGATTGAAGTAGAAGAAAAAATCCTCTAAAATTTTTAGTGAAAGCACTAAGTTTACAAGAAATTTACAATAGATTGTGTCATAATAGATAAGAAAGATTGTAGTAGAGGAGGGCGTTATGATGGCAGAAGATAATGGAAAGCGTCAACCAGATGAAAAACAAGTTATACCGAAAAGTCATTATAAACGAAAACGTCGAGAGTTTTTCCATAATGAAGAACGAGAACAACGTGTTGAACAAGAAAAAGAACAACAAGCACAAGAAAAAGAAAAAGCAGCCATGCAAGCTAAAAACAATGAAGAACGTGTGAAAGACAACTTAAGAAAAGCACGTATTGAAAAGCTGACACAAGAAGAAATTCAACATCAACAAGAAATTGCGCAAGGTAAACGCGAGCCTGAAGTAGAAAATGAAACAACAGAAACACCGAAGGCAGAATCATCAACTCAAGATGAATCCTTACATAATGAACAGCCATCAACATCCACTGCAGGTGCGAAAAAAGAGACAGTGAAGAATGAAAAAGCTGTTTCAAATGTTTCATCAGTCACAGTAGATGATGACACAAAAATTCATGAGCCCGCAGCAACAGAAGAACCAACACAAACAGAAACAGAGCCGCCTTATAAAGAGGGCGAACCTGCAACACGCAGTACACAAAATAATCAGGCCAAAGCATTCTTTGAAAAACATTGGGCTAAAATCGCAATTGCGGTCGGCGTAATTATTTTATTACTATTACTCTTTGCGATATTCCATAATCTTAGAAGTGATAATGGAAGTGCCGGTGACGTCGCAACGTTTGATGGCAGCGGCGATAAACAAGAGACAGCTATGATGAAAGCAGCAAAAAGTTCGATTCATTCAGTCGTTACAGTTGAGAACAAAACAAAAAATAAAAGCTCAATTGATAAAGAAACCGCAAATTCTGATAATGAAATTGGTTCGGGTGTCGTCTACAAAAAAGTGGACGACTCCATTTTTATATTGACGAATAGTCATGTGGTCGGTGACAAAAAGACACAGCGTATTTTATATGATGACAACAAAGAAACAACAGGGAAGGTCATCGGCAAAGATAAATATTCAGATGTAGCAGTTGTGAAAGCAAATGTTGAAAAAGATAGTGACGTCAAAGCTATCCGTATCGGCGACTCTAAACAACTTCAATTAGCAGAACCTGTGATTACTGTGGGAAATCCGTTAGGCGCTGACTTTAAAGGCAGTATTTCAAATGGTGTCGTTTCAGGTTTAAATCGTAATGTACCTGTGGATATTGATAAAGATAACCACTATGATGTACTGACAAAAGCCTTTCAAATCGATGCGCCGGTCAATCCTGGCAACTCAGGAGGGGCAGTAGTCGATCAAAACGGCAAATTAGTCGGCATAGTATCGTTGAAAATTGATATGCCGGCAGTAGAAGGTATGGCCTTTGCGATTTCAGTCAATAAAGCTGTGACACTCGCAAAACAATTAGAAGATAAAGGTAAAATTGATTATCCGAATACAGGTGTCGCATTATCCAATGTGGCTGATTTATCTGATCAAGAACGTGAGCAATTCAAAGTTCCTAAAGATTTACAACAAGGTACTGTAGTCAGAGAAGTGAATCATAACTCACCAGGTGAAAAAGCAGGTTTAAAAACAGGGGATATTATTGTAGAATTAGATGGTAAAAAAATTGAAGATAATTTAAGATATAGACAGATTGTCTTTGAACATCAAGCAGATTTGAAACCATTATCTGCAAAAATATATCGAAATGGTAAACTAAAAAGTATAACGATTAAATTGAAGTAGTGTTGAGGTGAAAACAGTTGTCCATTTTTAACCAGTTATTTAAAAGATCCAGTCCTCAACAAGGTATTGTCTTATTCTATTTGATTGCGATTATCGCAGCATTTTTGATGTTGAATTTACCTGGCGTGCATAAACCTGGTGTGCACGTTGATCCTATTGATACATTGTTTGTGGCTGTATCAGGAATCAGTGTGACTGGATTGACACCTGTGACGATTGCCGATACGTATTCGACTTTCGGACAAATTGTCATCATGATTATTTTAAATATCGGCGGTGTCGGTGTCATGGCATTAGGTACAGTGCTATGGCTTATTTTAGGGAAACATATCGGCTTACGTGAACGTCAGATGATTATGTTAGATAATAACCGTCATACGATGAGCGGTGCGGTTCAATTGATTATTGAAATTGTTAGAGCCGTCTTATTGATTGAACTTGTCGGTGCATTATTATTGGCCTTTTATTTCTATAGAGATACCGCAGATATCCAATATGCGTTGATGCAAGGCTTCTTCGTTTCAGTTGCCTCAACCACTAACGCAGGACTCGATATTACAGGGAATTCATTGATTCCTTATGCGAATGATTATTTCGTACAAGCGATTGTGATGTTCTTGATTACACTGGGTTCTATCGGGTTCCCGGTATTATTAGAAATTAAAGCGTATATCAGTAATAGAAATCCGAACTTCCGTTTCTCATTATTTGCGAAAATCACGACGATTACGTATTTCGCATTATTCTTATTCGGAACAGTGATGATTTTAATCTTAGAGATGGGCAACACGTTAAAAGACGTCAGTTGGCATAAAGCACTCTTTTATGCCATGTTCCAATCTACGACAACCAGAAGTGCCGGATTACAAACTTTAGATATTTCGCAATTTACCGATGCGACCAACTCATTGATGGGAACTCTGATGTTTATCGGATCTTCACCAAGTTCAGTAGGTGGAGGTATTCGTACAACGACATTTGCGATTTTGATTCTCTTTATTTTAAACTTCCGTACGGATTCAGAACGTATTACGATTAAAGTCTTTAATAGAGAAATCTTGCCGTCAGATATCCAAAAGACTTTCATGGTCTTTAGTGTCGCAACGATTCTATCACTGACTTCAATTGTGTTTATTCAAGCAGTGGAAGGCAGTAAAATGTCTATTCTTCAAGTCTTCTTTGAAGTCATGTCAGCGTTCGGAACCTGTGGTCTATCTTTAGGTCTCTCGAGTGACGGTACTGATATAACCAAAGTAGTCTTAATGGTCTTAATGTTTATCGGACGGGTCGGTTTAATCTCCTTTATTTTAATGATTGGCGGCAGAAAAGAACCTGTCTTATATCACTATCCAAAAGAAAAAGTACAAATTGGTTAATAATAAGTAATACTTTAAATCACTTTCAACATCATTAAATATAGAAATAGCTATAATAAATAAAGCATGTGTTTGAAACTCTGAATGAGCTCAAGCACATGCTTTTTTATATGTTTAATTAAAGTAATTTTTACCAGTCTTGAACAGATTTACGTTCACCTTTGAAATTACCGCTTTTTTGATGTCTGCTTTGTAGGACGTGTTTAACGTCCTCTACAGTTACACCACAAGCGTGTAGTAACACAAAGAGGTGATATAAAACATCGGCTGTTTCATTAGCTAATTCTTCTTGATCATCCTTCATTGCGGCAATCACCACTTCAAACGCTTCTTCACCGAATTTCTTCGTGATTTTTTCAATACCTTCATTCAATAAATAATGTGTATATGATTTGTCATCATCACTGTTTGCGCGAGATTGAACGATTTCTTCTAAACTATCAATAAAGAAAGGTATTTCTGTGTTGAAACAACTCGTTGAGCCTGTATGACAAGTCGGACCATCAGGATTGACGAAGACTAATATCGTGTCTTGATCACAATCTAATTTAAGATCGACAACGTGTTGGTAGTTGTGAGAAGACTCACCTTTTTTCCATAAACGTTCTTTACTACGAGAATAAAACCAACATACTTTATCTTCTAAAGTCTTTTGATAGGCTTCTTCGTTCATATATCCCAGCATCAACACTTGTTTGGTTTGATAGTGTTGTAAGATTGCGGGTACTAATCCTTTTGAAAAGTCTGGTGTTATTGCCATCTGACTTCAACTCCTTCTTCTTTTAGGAATGCTTTAACGGCGCCGACAGTTGTTTCTTTATCATGGAAAATACTGGCTGCGAGTCCAGCAGAAACATCAGTTTCTTTAAATAAATCCGCAAAATGTTGGGCATTACCGCCACCACCTGAGGCGATAATCGGAATAGAAACACGTTCATTGATTAATGACAATAAGCGATGATCAAAACCTTGTTTGACACCATCGTAATCCATGCTGGTCACAAGTAATTCGCCAGCACCTAACGCTTCAACTTCTTGAACCCAATCTAAAGTTCGTTTATCTGTACGCTGCTTACCGCCATGTGTATAACAGAACCAATCTTGTTTATCTTCTTCCCATTTCGCATCAATAGCGACGCAAATACATTGTGTACCGAATTTCTGGCTCGCCTCCGCAATTAATTCAGGATTTCGTAATGCGCTAGAGTTTAAAGAAACTTTATCTGCGCCATGTTTTAACAAGATAGAGATATCTTCAACAGAATTGATACCGCCGCCGATGGTTAATGGGATAAAGAGTTTAGAAGCGGTCTCTTCGATAATATCTAACATCATTTGATGACCGCTTTCTGTACGTGAAATATCTAAGAAAACTAATTCGTCTGCAAGTTCTTGATTATAATACGCTGCCATTTCTACAGGGTCTCCGATATCACGCAATCCTTTAAACTTCACACCTTTGACGACCCGACCGTCTTTAACGTCAAGGCAAGGGATGATACGCTTTTTTATCATTCTAATCCCTCCCAAAAGGCTTCGGTATTCGCAGCTTTGCCGACGATGGCCGCATGTACACCATCCGCTTCTAAACGCTTCAAATCATCAGAACTGCGGATTCCGCCAGATGCGACGACTGGTAGGGCAGTCGCTTGCGCAAGTTGTTTCGTCAATTCGAAGTTCGGTCCTTCTAATTTACCGTCTTTCGAAATATCTGTATAAATCAAGCCGCCGAGCGGTAAGTGTTCAATCGTTTTAACGAATTCAAATAAATTTAGTCCTGTTTCTTCTAACCATCCGTTGACTTTGATTTCATCAACATAAGCGTCTACAGATAAGTAAATACGATTTGGAAATTGTTCAGCAGCTGTTTTAAGCCAATCAGTATCTTGAATTCCTTTCGTGCCGACAATCACATAAGCAACGCCTTTATTGAAATAATCTTCAATTGTTTCAGTAGAACGGATACCGCCGCCGACTTCAATCGGTAAATCTGTTAAACCGACCAACTGTTCAATATAATCTGCTTCTACAGGCTGTTTGGTTTTTGCGGCGATTAGATCGATGACATGGATACGTTTCACACATTTATAACGACTATAGAATTGAACCGCTTCTTCTGCAGTTCTCGCCATCGCTTCTTTGGTTTCATAGTCTCCTTCAGTTAAACGGACACTTTGTGAATCGATTAAATCAATTGCTGGCCATACTTCAATCATGAATAAAACCGCCTTTCAATGCTTGGTCTAAAATAGCTAATCCGAAATCACCGCTTTTTTCTGGATGAAATTGGATACCGATTTTATTATCTTTTTGGACAATGGCGGTAATCGGCAGACCATAATCCGCTGTCGCAATAATCGGTGCAGGTGTTTGAACGTAATAAGAGTGAATAAAGTAAACGTCTTTATCTAAAAGAGGGTGTTTACTCTCTAAATTGTTCCAACCTAGGTGGGGCACAGGGTAAGGTGTATCAATGGGTACAACACGACCAGGAATCATACCTAATCCCTCTACATCACCTTCATCACTATGTTCAAACATCAACTGCATGCCTAAACAAATACCGATCATTGGTTTCTTGTCTTGAAGCTCGATCAGTAACTTATCTAGGCCTGAAGCTTTGAGTGCTGTCATCGCATCTTTAAAGTGACCGACGCCTGGTAAGATGATATGTGAGCTTTCTCTGATTGTGTCAAAATCACTTGTCAGTTGTGCATCGTAGCCTAAGTGATTGACCGCGCGTTCAACGTTTTTGATATTTCCGACACCATAGTCTACAATCGCGATCATTCAATCACTCCTTTAGATGAAGGCACACCTTGTGTATCGCTTTCTGACAGTGCGATTTTTAAACTGCGCGCAAAGGCTTTAAAAATCGCTTCAATTTCATGATGTGTATTTCCTCCGCGAATTAAATCAATGTGTGTGGTTAAACGCGCATTAATCACAAGTCCTCTAAAGAATTCTTCGACAAGTTCTGTATCGAACGTACCGACTTTCTCTTTAGAGAATTCGGCATTAAATGATAAGAAAGGACGTCCGCTGATATCTGTAACGACACGTGCTAACGTTTCATCCATTGGAATATAGAAAGTACCGTATCGTGTGAAAGATGTTTTATCACGCACGGCCTCTAATAATAATTGACCTAACACAATTCCGATATCTTCTGTTGTATGGTGATCATCAACATAGGTATCTCCGTCTACTTTAAGTTGAAGGGCGATACCGCTATGGAAACTGAACAAAGTCAACATGTGGTCTAAGAAACCCACACCAGTTGAAATCGATGTTTCTGATTGATTGGAAAAATCTAATGTTGCTTCTATAGAGGTTTCTTTAGTTGAGCGTGTTTTATGATAAGTCATTTTGTTCACTCCATTCCTTGATGATTTGTGAGAGTTGATCGAGTTCTTGATCTGTCGCAATAGAATAACGCACTGCTTCATTTAATTCAGGTTCGTCATAAATACGTGGTTGGAAACCATGTTCGATCACATATTCACCCAAACTGCGTGCTTTTGGTCCATAAGTGAAGACAAAGTTTGCCTTAGATGGAATCACTTTTAAAGCGTCACTATGATAAGGTTTGAAAATATCATTAAGCTTGCGACATAAGTAACGTTGTTCTGCGATCAGGTTCATGACACGTTTAGTATCTTTGAATAATGTTTCCGCAAGTGTTAAAGATAGGGTGCTCATCGGATATGGGTGTGCGAAACGATTTAATAATTGAATCGTTTTTGGTGTTGAAATCACGACACCGATACGTAAGCCAGCCAATGCGAACGCTTTACTCAATGTTTTCATGACGATGATATGATCTTCTAATGCAACTTCAATCGGTTCGCCGAATTCAATATAAGCTTCATCAATGACAAAGTAACCGCCGAGTGCTTTCATTTTATCGCTGATAGCTTTCAAGAAGTTGAAAGGATATTGTTCGCCTGTTGGGTTATGAGGCACGCTCATGATAAAGAATGCAGGTTGAACCTCATCAATACGGTTTAAAATTGCTTCGAGTGAGAAGCGGAAATCTTGGTCGCATGAGACATATTCAATGTCACGTTCAGTTTGATGCGCAAATTCGGTATACATCACAAAATCTGGGCTTAATGTAAGTACAGGACCTTCTGGCAGAGCTAACATACATTTTTGAATCCATTCATCAGATCCATTCGCAGCTAAAACTTGATTAGTATTTAAATTATAAAAATCCGCGTACGCTTTTAGAAAATCGTTATATTGCGTTTCTGGATAGACGCGAAAATCTGTATCATTAATGACTTCTGCAATTTCTGATTTAGAAAGTGCAGGAATCGGGCTTTCGTTTTTATCGATATAAATCAATTATGATTCCTCCTGTTCTACTCTGACTTTAACTGAGGCTTCATGTTGGTATAAGCCTTCTTCATGGGCGATTGTCATAGCACCTTCTGCAAGGTTGTTGAAGGCTTCTTGGTCGTAACGGATCACAGAATGACTTGTAAGGAAGTCGTTGACTGTTAAACCGTTTGTGAAGCGAGAAGTTTGGTTAGTCGGCAAGACGTGACTTGGTCCTGCGTTATAATCGCCTAAAGCTTCAGGTGCATAAGAACCTAAGAACATTGCGCCAGCATATTTGATTTTGTTGATGTAATAGTCAGGTTCTTTTGTTTGAATTGATAAATGTTCAGGCGCAACATAGTTTGCGATTTCAATATTATCTTCGAGACTTTCAGTCAAAATAGGGTAGTGGAAGTCTCGTACACTTGGTTCAATAATCGCTTTTCTTGGAGCATTATTGATTGCATCTGGTAATAACGCTTCTACTTCTTCTAATAATGATTGGCTTGTAGATAATAAGAAAGTACGTGCACGTTCATCGTGTTCAGCTTGCGCTAAGATGTCTTGAACAATAAATTCAGGGCGAGATGTTTCATCTGCGATAATCATAATCTCACTTGGTCCAGCGATTTGATCAATACCGACATAGCCATAAAGTAATTGTTTCGCTAAAGCAACAAACTGATTACCTGGTCCGACGATTTTATCCACTTTAGGTACAGATTCCGTACCAAAGGCTAACGCCGCAATACTTTGTGCACCACCGACTTGGAAAATACGATCGACACCCGCAATTTTACAAGCTGCTAGAATACTTGGTTTAATGCCTTCAGCTTGTGGGGGTGTCACTGCGATAATTTCTTTAACGCCAGCGACTTTCGCAAGTGTCGCAGTCATTAAAACAGTCGAAGGATAAGCGGCTTTACCGCCTGGAACGTAAATACCGACACTTTCAAGCGGATTATAAATTTCGCTTGTGTATTCACCGATAACATCTTCATGTTTGATACGTTCTTGGAATGCTTTGATGTTTTCAAAGCTTTGTATCAACGCTTCGCGTAACTCTGGTGAAATTTGAGTCAAGCTGGCTTCAATATCTGCTTGAGGTACTTCTAATTGTGAAAGTTCCACACCGTCAAATTGTTTATTGTATTCAAATAAGGCTTTGTCTTGATTCTTTTTGACGTTTTGAATGATTGTGTTGACTTGATCGATTAATGATTGTTCAATATCTGAAACGTTTTGGAAACGCGCATAAAATTCAGTTTTATTAAGCATGTATAGAAACCCCCAGTTGTGTAATGAATTGATTAATAGCGTCTGATTTACTGAAGAAAGCATGTTTATTGGTAATCAACTTTGCATTCACATTACCGATTTTTTCACGTTCTTCTAATCCGTTAGATTTAAGTGTTGTCCCTGTTTGGACGATATCCACGATAGCATCGACCATATTGACGACAGCTGCGAGTTCCACTGATCCAGATAAAGGAATGATGCTAACATCTTGACCGAGTTGGTTGAAATATTGGCGTGTTGTATTGACGTAAGTCGTCGCAACACGATTGATATCTGTCACACCAGGTTTAGCAGCTACAGAAAAGTGACATTGACCGAACGGTAAATCGATATAGTTATTTACATTATGATTTGGTTTTTCACTTAAAATATCACTGCCGGTAATTCCTAAATCAGCGATACCTTCTTCAACATAAGTAGGGACATCTGTCCCTTTAACTAAAATAAATTTAATATCTTTTACGGTAATCTGCAGCTTACGTTCACGTTGATGTAAAGCTTCTGCCCATATAGGATTGTTGTTGTGTTCTAAAAATGCGATGAAGTCTTTGAGTAATCTCCCTTTACTGAGGGCAATCGTTAACATAATGTGTTCCTCCTAATCTAATTGAATCCCAAAACCGAAACCGTCGATTGTTCCGCTGTAATGACCGCCTGACATAATCGGTTCAGACTGGCTATTTTCAAACAGCTGCATAAAACTTCCGATATAGTAAGTTTTCGGTGGCATCGTTGTAACATCTAAGTGAATGGTTTGGATGCCTGCACGTTTTAATTCTTCTGACCATCGTAATAAAGATAAGTATGTCGGATGATCATTAGGGATGATATTTCGAATATAATCCAGCTGCAAATGTGTCGGTTGTTTCAACAGACCTAAAAGTTTATGGTCTTTAGGCAACTGCTGATTAAGTTCAGAAAGGTTACGTTCATTAATCAACTGTAAGATTTTTGGTGTGCGTTCTTCTTCACTTAATAACAAAGATAACAGTTGATAGTGACCAATCACCGCAAAATCTACCTCGCGTTTCATTTCCTTTTGAACAAATCCCAACATCAACTGAAAACTCGTCAACATTTCTTGGTAAGTTGGATGAAATACTTCAATACCTAAGTTTGTGCTGATATGTTCATTGTTTGCGATAGGGCCTGCATAAACAGCTTGTTTTAAATTTAAAGCATACGTTCTGACATAATGTTGAAGTTGATCTGTCCAGTCATTACGAAGCGCAAAGAAATTTTGACCATTTTTCCAAATACTGCGCGTTCCCATACTTTCTAAATCATCTTGCGTCAACTGTTGCCAATTCAAACGTTCAATAAAATGCAAGTCTATCACTTCATATTGATGAGATTGGAAATATTTTAAAAAGCGGAGTTCCAAATCTTTTCGTTTAAGCACTTTATCTTGGTATTCGATGTATTCCATTTATAGTTCCTCACTTCCATCAACGCTTTCACTCTCTACCGAACTAAAGCGTACTTGTTTAATGACGTAATCATAGCACGAAATCACTGTTAAATCAATAGAATATTCAGAATATGATAATTATTACGAAAAGACTTATTAATGTGAGAATATTCAGAAAATTTGTTGACGCTAGCGGGTTTTTTTATTGTATATTATTTTTAATAGATAGAGAACACTTTAAAAAGCGGTGTTTTCATGAAAAAGTATGTTGCTAGAACAATAATTATTGCCACTTTATTACTAGGAATTGGAACAACTATAATTGCAAATGCTTACGAATGGGCAGGAAGGGGAAAATGGAGTCATGGAATAGACTCAACATATGTTTGGTCATATTACACACATAATAGTTATGGTCATGGCTCTACAGCAATCGGCAAATATCGTTCAGATAGTGGCTATACCACTGCTGGAAAACAAGCACGTGCATCTGCGGAAAAAGCTTGGTGGGGTAACCAAGCATATTATAGAGTGTATTAGAACATCATTAAAAAAAGAGTGGGGGCTGGGACATAAATCCAGTCTCAAATAAAAGCCGAGGAGAATCTTTAATGATTTTCCTCGGCTTTTTATATAAAATACTCATATTATTTCAAAAAAATAAAGCCCTCACGTATAATTAGAGAAT